>JAEYZD010000050.1 GCA_023430725.1 Bacteroidota bacterium
GAGCATACCGTCTATGGCTCCAGGGGACTGCGTCAGATGAGTGATGCCGATTTGCTTGTGGCCCCGGCCGATGCCCTGAAGGCCAGGGATATACTTGTCCGGGAGGGATTCAGGTCAATGCCGCTGAAATCGCCTCTATACAGGCATATAATCCTCGACCTCGGTAATCATCTGCCTGAGCTGCACCGGGGCGGGGTATCAGTGGATCTCCATTACAGGCTGTTTGGCCCGGAGGGGGAGGCAATGGTTGCAAGGGCCATCGCCGAATCAGAGCCCGTTGCTGCCGGCAGGGAGCATTTTCGCGTTTTGCCACCGGTGATTGCATTCCTGGCGCTGGTGGGACATATCTGGAAACATGAGGTCAAGGGAGAATTCCAGCTGAGGCTGTGGGTTGACATCTATCTGCTGCTTAACAAATACGGTAACAGGATCTTTGCCGGCGTGCTTCCCGCCGCCGCGAAGGAGGCAGGTCTCGAAGCGGAAACGCGGATTGTGCTCACTGTGATGGAGCAGGTGTGGGGCATGCAGATTCCGCCGGAGTTGAAGGAAGCCGGCACTGACCATACCTCCGGTTTCATGCATGACCTTATGCATCCGGGCTCGGTTGTTCCTATCAGCCGACATGAGTTTTTCACCAGGAACCTGAAGAGCCTTAATAGTCCATGGAAGAGACTGATCTTCATTCTTGGGGACATTTTTCCATCAATAGGATTCATGAAACGAAGGTACGGCTGCAGCACTGCTGCCCGTGCAGTGCTTTTTTACCCTCACAGACTGGGTAAGCTTGCCTGGATTTTAGGCCTTTTCAGGGCAAAAAGCGAGGAATTTTGATCAATATTTAAAATATTTGATAGATTTATTCAATTTTATTTGGAACCTAACCAAATAATTTCTTAAATTTATATCAGTCAATTTTCTGTTTATTCGATGTCGCAACGGGGGCTTATTTAGGTAACGTTTTTTAATGCACCAGGTATGGAGGCTACGTGTCTGTCAGATTTAGGTTAATAACGTTTTACGGGCAAAAAGCGCTTCGCTTGCGCAGTCTCGCTGCATGATGCCTCGCTTTTTGCGCTTGTCACCGGACTCCACCCGGTGACGCTGCCCCGGGTTCCACTGACCCGGGGCAGTTCTTTTCCGGCATGCAGGGGAACATTCCCACCTCGTGGAGGTGGAAGAGTTGTACATGTCTGCCGGGGAACATTCCCACCTCGTGGAGCTGGAAGGGTTGTACATGTCTGCCGGGGAACATTTCCACCTCGTGGAGGTGGAAGAATTGTATAACCGTGCCTGCACGTTCCCCCCGGGGGGGGGGCGGGAGGGGTGGTGGGGCCTCCCGATCTACAATTCCTGATGACCTACGGCCATCCTCTCCGTGTGGCCGGCCGAACCCGCCTTGCAGAGGTGGGGCGGCCACGGGCTACAATTCCTTATGGCCTGCAGCCTTTGGATCTGTTGCAGATATCGCATCATAATATTCCAAAACCATTACTTTTGCACAAACAGCCTCAGAAATGAAAAATGCACTCTATCTATACAATACCCTTTCGCGCAGGAAGGAGCTGTTTGAACCGCTGAACCCTCCGTTTGCAGGGATGTATGTCTGCGGCCCCACGGTTTACAGTGAGTCGCATCTCGGCCATGCCCGCCCGGCGGTGACTTTTGACATACTCTACAGGTACCTTGTCCACCTTGGATACAATGTTCGCTATGTCCGAAACATTACTGACGTGGGCCACCTGGAGAATGAGACCGATGAGACCGGTGAGGATAAGATCAGTCGCCGCGCACGGCAGGAGCATCTCGAGCCGATGGAGATAGTTCAGAAATACATGAACAGTTACCATAAGGCGATGGATAAGCTGAACACAATTGCTCCATCCATCGAACCCCGTGCCACCGGACATATAATCGAGCAACAGCAGCTGGCGGAGAAGCTTATAGAGAGCGGTTATGCCTATGAGGTAAACGGTTCGGTCTACTTCGACGTGGAGAAATATGACAGCAAGCATAAGTACGGAACCCTTTCGGGAAGGATACTGGAGGATATGCGTGCCAACAGCCGCGCACTGGAGGGACAGGATGAGAAGCGGGGCCAGTTCGACTTCGCCCTGTGGAAAAAAGCGGCACCGGGACATATAATGAGATGGCCCTCGAAGTGGAGCGACGGTTTCCCGGGATGGCACCTCGAGTGCTCTGTGATGAGCACGAAATATTTAGGTGAGACATTTGACATCCATGGTGGAGGTATGGACCTGATCTTTCCTCACCATGAGTGCGAGATAGCTCAAAGCACTGCAGCACAGGGTCATGCGCCGGTGCGCTACTGGGTCCATAACAACATGGTCACAATCAACGGGCAGAAGATGGCACGCTCACTCGGCAACTTCATAACCCTTGAGGAGATGTTCAGCGGATCGCATAAGATGCTTGTGCGGGCATACTCGCCAATGACAATCCGCTTCTTCATGCTGCAGGCTCAGTACCGCAGCACGCTCGACTTCAGCAACGAGGCGCTGCTGGCAGCCTCGCTGGGTTTGCAGAAGCTGATGAACGCGGAGAAGACGCTGGCAGGTCTCGCACCTTCGGGGACATCAACTGTTGATGTCAGCGGCATCGCCGGAAAATGCCACGAGGCCATGAGCGATGACCTGAACACACCCATCGCAATTGCCCACCTCTTCGACGCAGTCAGAATCATCAACCTCGTCAACGACGGGAAAGAGAAGCTGACAGCAGATGATATCACCGCCCTGAGGGATCTCTTCAGTCTCTTCATTCACGATCTCTTCGGCCTCAGGGCTGAGGAGTCTGCAGGCACGGAAAGACTTGACGGGGTGCTGAAACTGTTGCTTGACATGAGGCAGGAGGCCAAGGCCAGGAAGGAGTGGGCTGTCTCTGACCGCATACGCGACAGGCTGAGCGAGCTGGGCATCACGGTCAAGGACAGGAAGGACGGGTACGACTGGGAGATAACCTCGTAGTGGCCTTTCCGGGAAGCCGGCTGTCAGGAAGTTATAGCCCGGAGGAGATGAATTAACAGGGGAGCCGACAGTATATTCACCATTGCCCGGAGCAGGAAGAATAACAAGCGAATCGATAGCCCATCTGCTGTCATCTGTACAGAATTGTATATGTAATATTACCTTATGAAGACGACCGGTTACAAATCTGATATAATCACCATCGGCAGCCTGACACTGGGTGGCGATCTTCCCGTGCGTGTGCAGAGCATGACTAATACCGACACTCTTGACACGGCCGCCAGCGTCAGCCAGTGCATCCGGATCATCGAAGCCGGGGGAGAGCTGGTGAGGCTGACTGCCCAGGGGGTGCGGGAGGCGGAGAACCTTGGTGCCATCAAAGGCGGACTTCGGGCAGCCGGATTTGACACCCCCCTGTGTGCAGATATTCATTTCAATCCTGCTGCTGCCGAGGTGGCGGCACGCATTGTTGAAAAGGTACGCATAAACCCCGGCAACTACACCGACAAAAGGGCATCGTTTATCAGGCAGGATCTGACTGACAGTGAGTGGATGGCTGAGCTTGAGCGGACCAGGGAGCGTCTGTTGCCGCTGATCAGGATATGCACTGAATACGGAACTGCCATAAGGATAGGTGTGAACCACGGCTCGCTCTCTGACCGGATAATGACCCGTTACGGCAATACCCCGGAGGGGATGGCGGTGTCGGCAATTGAGTTCCTGAAGATTTTCAACGGCGAGGGATTCCGCCGGATAGTTGTTTCAATGAAATCGTCCGACACGCTGACGATGGTCATGGCCAATCGCCTGCTTGTACAGATGATGCTGGAGGTGGGGATGCATTTCCCGATCCATCTTGGCATAACCGAGGCCGGCGAGGGAGAGGATGGGAGAATAATCTCCGCTGCCGGAACGGGTACGCTGCTGGCTGAGGGGATTGGTGACACTATTCGTGTCTCACTCTCTGAGCCACCGGAGGCTGAGATCCCCGTGGCGAAGGCAATAATTATGGCTGTGGCCGATGAGAGCGGCCGGGTGAGGAATCCTGCTCCTCCTCTTGACCAGCGGCCGGCAGGAGAGAGATATTATCCACAGGTATTTAGTTGTGATCAGGGCCAATTCATTGATGAATCGGGAAACATTTACATGGGAGAATCGCTCACTGTCACTGCTGATGAATTGCAGGTAGTATCCGGAAAGCAGGCTTATGACAGGCTGCTTAATCCCGTCTTTAACTGTGATGATCCAGGTCAGCTTGCCATTGAGGCGGCGGCGTTGCTGGGACGGTTCTTTAATGCGAAACACCCGGCCGGACTCTGCATCAGCAACAAGGAGGCTGTTCAGGGGGAGGCGCTGAGGAAGCTTGCCTTCTCCATTCTGCAGGCCACCGAGGCGAGGATCACCCGCACACGTTACATCTCATGCCCAACCTGCGGACGTACGAAGTTCAACCTGCAGGAGGCGGTACGTAAAGTCAAGGAGGCCACTGCGCACCTCACCGGAATGAAGATAGCTGTCATGGGATGCGTTGTCAACGGTCCCGGCGAGATGGCTGGAGCCGATTACGGGTACGTTGGCGGCGGTGAAGGAAAGGTCCACATCTACCGCGGCACCGAGGCGGTGCTTAAGAATATTCCGGAGGCCGAAGCGCTGGATAAGCTGCTGGAGCTGATCAGGAACGATCAGTCCACCAGCTTGTAATCGAGCTGTCTCTTCTGTAGATCAGCCTTGGCAACCTCTACCATTATCTTGTCGCCAAGCATATAAACCTTGCCCGACTGCCGGCCGCGGATGCTGTAGTTCTCCTCGTCGTACTCGAAGTAGTCGTTCTGCAGTTCCCTGATTGCAACCATTCCCTCGCACTGGTTCTCGATGATCTCCACGTAGATGCCCCACTCGGTCACCCCGGAGATGACCCCCTCGAACACCTTCCCGATCTTGTCGCTCATGAACTCCACCTGCTTGTACTTGATCGAAGCCCTCTCGGCATCGGTGGCAAGGCGTTCTCTCTTCGATGAGTGATCGCAGAGCTTCTCATACTTCTCCCTGTCACGCGGAGGCTGCCCTTCCAGGTATTTTGTCAGCAGCCTGTGCACCATCATGTCGGGGTACCGGCGGATGGGAGAGGTGAAGTGGGTATAGTGCCCGAAGGCAAGGCCGTAGTGGCCAATGTTGTCGGTTGAGTAGATCGCCTTGGCCATCGAGCGCAGGGCAAGGGTCTCCACTATATTCTGCTCCTTTTTGCCTGATACTTCGTCCATCAGCTTGTTCATGGCAGCAGGCAGCCCCTTGATGTTTGAGGTGTCAATCTCATAGCCGAACCGCTTGATGAAGTAGCTGAATGAGCTCAGCTTCTCGGCATTGGGCTTGTCATGGATTCGGTAGACAAAGGTCTTCCCCTTGAGTTTCTTGCCTACATACTCCGCTACTCGCTTATTGGCCAGGAGCATGAACTCCTCGATAAGCTGGTTGGCTGTGCCGAACTCGCGGAAGAGAATTCCTAGCGGAACCCCCTTTTCGCTGAGGTTGAACTTCACCTCGAGCCTCTCGAAGGCGAAGGAACCGGTGGCGAAGCGCCTGCTGCGAAGCATCTGCGCCAGGTTGTGAAGTGCAAGAAGCTGCTCTTTCATGTCGCCGTCACCGGTGTCAATAACCATCTGGGCATCGGCGTAGGAGAAGCGCCGGTCTGATTTTATTATGGTGCGTCCAAACCATTCATTGACCACATTAGCCTTGGCATCGAGCTCAAAGACAGCTGAATAGGTCAGCTTGTCCTCCATTGGATTGAGGGAACAGATGTGGTTTGAGAGTCGCTCGGGGAGCATCGGTATTGTGCGGTCCACCAGGTATACTGAGGTAGCTCTCTCCTCGGCGGTTTTCTCTATTACTGATCCGGGTCTTACGTAATGGGTGACGTCTGCGATGTGCACGCCAACCTCCATATTGCCGTTTGGCAGTTTCGTCAGGGAGAGTGCATCGTCAAAGTCCTTTGCATCTTCCGGGTCAATCGTGAAGGTTGGTACATCGCGGAAATCGCGCCTTTCCGCAATATCTGCCGCGGTTATTGCGGCAGGAATTTTTTCCGCGGCGGCCTCCACCTCGGGCTCGAACCTGTTCGGGAGACCGAACTCAGCCAGGATGGCGTGCATCTCGGTGTCGTTCTCGCCGGGATTACCCAGTACTTCAATGATCTCACCCTGTGGGTTTCGCGAGCGCTGGTCCCAGTCCACAAGCCGTGCCACGGCCTTCTGTCCCTGCTTCGCACTGTTGAGCTTCGCCAGCGGTATAAAGAGGTCGAAGGGCATGTTCTTGTTGTCCGGTATGAGGAAGGCGAACTGTTTTGTCAGTTCTATCGTGCCGACGAAGGTGGCACGTGAACGGGTGATGATCTCAACCACCTCGCCTTCGGGGCGCTTGCCCTTGTGCCGGGCATAGAGTAGGACTTTTACCTTGTCGCCGTGAAGGGCGGTGTTCAGGTTTCGCGCTGCGATAAAGACATCATCTTCACTCTCTTCGCTGATTACGAAGGCGTAACCGAACTTGGTGAGGTCAATGGTGCCGGTGACATAGCCGCCGACGGCCTTGAGCACGTATTTGCCGTGGCCGCGTTCTTCGGCCATACCGTCCCTTTTCATCCTCAGGAGGGCCTCGGTGAGGGCCTGCTTCTCCTCTTTCTCAGTAAACCTGAGTTTGGCGGCTATCTGCTTGTAGTTTAACGGTTGTCTCGGATTGTTAGCCATCGCCTTGACGATGAGCTCAATAAGTTTCTTCTGATCGATCCCGGCTTTTTCGGGTGGTTTTTTTCTTGACATTACTGTTGTGTTTTGCTATTCCAAAGATAGACTGAAATTGGCTATCTTTGAGTTGATTGTATAATTATGATTTCATTATCTTCTATTCCGTCTCATTCACCGTCAGTGGTTTACCGCAGGATCAATGACGAGTATCTGCTGATACCGCTGACCGGTAATATTGCCGACATGGATTCACTGTACAGGCTTACCGAGACCGGTGCTTTTATATGGGAGTTGATTGACGGAGAGCGAGCCATCAGTGATATAACGTCAAAGATAGTGGAAGAGTTCGAGGTGGAGCCGGATGTTGCTGAAAAAGATGCCCTGGCGTTCTTCCGGGAGATTCAGGAATTTGTTCAGTTCAGGAGGCCGTGACTGTTGATCTTGTCATAGCCGGGAGGCGGATAAGACTGCATTCGCGCGAAGGGGTTTCCCTGCTGCCCGATGAGCGGTTCAGGGCGTTTACAGTGCCTTGTGATCAGGAACCTGATTTGCCGGTCGAGGTCGAAGTCGGCTCAGGGGAGATACCTGCTTCGGCGGTAAAGGTTTTTGATGCACAACTGATGGAGGAGGTTCCCGGCGGAGTGAGAAATACCGGCGAGCCTTTTTGGGAGATTTTTGCCGGCGATGGGATTACCTATGCTCGTGTATACCTTCAGGATAATGAAAGAATCCCTCTGCTGGTAATGCCTCATGGCGCAAGGCGATGGCAGATCTTTGCCGGCGGAGACCCTCAGGGTCAGAGTCACAGCGGCGGCTCAACCCTGACCGTCAACCCTCTTCCCTATCCCCTCGACGGGCTGCTTTTATATTTTCTGTTCTCACTGGGCGGAGATATAATGATACACGGCTCGG
The DNA here is from genome assembly GCA_023430725.1 of Bacteroidota bacterium. Taxonomy (GTDB): domain Bacteria; phylum Bacteroidota; class Bacteroidia; order Bacteroidales; family VadinHA17; genus SR-FBR-E99. Next base: position 7,634 of record JAEYZD010000050.1, read on the forward strand.
GGGTAGTTGCAGGCGGAAGAGGCTGGATATTCACAGGTCGTTCGGGAAGCGGCAAGACCACCATGGCACGCATCTTTGACGATGCAGGCGACAGAGTCATACATGATGACCGTCTTGTGCTCCGCCGCGAGGGTTCCGGATGGGTGATGCACAATACTCCGGTATACCGCAATGATGAACCTCGCTCTGCTCCGCTTGACCATCTCTGGGTTATCAGGCACGGTGCTGCAAATGTATCGGAACCGGTTGCCGGTGCAGAGGCTGTGGCTATGATTCTTGCCAATTGCATACAGCAGAACTGGGACCGGGAGGCGGCATTGCGACTGGCGGCAGCAGCAGATGACCTCGCCTCCTCGGTGAGGGTAAGCCGGCTGTCGTTTTTACCTGACGCCAGGGTACGTGACTATCTTCTGCTCCGGTCGACTGCTGATAAAACCCTTGTTGCCGGTGTTGTTCTCTCGATGCTTGATGAGGGGCGTTCCGTCACAGTCACGGCCGGCGGATACAGTATGTGGCCTGCCATCAGGCCGGGCGATGCGGTAGTGATTGATCCGGTTGGCACAAGATTGCCGGAAGTCGGTGAGATAGTTGCGCTGAAGCGCGACGGAGGGTATGTGATACACAGGGTAACAGGAGTGACAGCAGGCAGGGATGCAACCCTCATCCATACGCAGGGCGATGGCGTCACCCGTGAAGATGAGCCGGCTGACGCCGGTATGATTGCCGGAGTTGTAGGATCGGTGGTACGGTCCGGGAGGCAGCATCAACCGCCCCCCAGACGCCTGCCGAGGTGGATGAACCGGATGACAGCCACGGTTGCCGGGTGGCTAAGGGGGTAGCCGCACGGTTACAATTCCTGAACCCCTACAGGGTTCCGGAGGGGGTGGGCGGGGCCTGCTTCTACAATTCTTGCAGGTCTGCGACCTGCGGGAGGTCCCGTAAACAGAATGACATGAGGATTATCACGCTGTTTCGCAATTCTGTAATTTTTGCGGTACTTTTGTCTAACTAAAAAAGTCAGACATTGAAAAGATCTGTAAGAGAGGCACTGGCTGAGAGGATACTGGTCCTTGACGGCGCCATGGGGACCATGATACAGCGCCACCGGCTGACCGAGGAGCAGTACCGCGGTGCGCAATACGTCAGCCATCCGCAATCGCTGAAGGGCAATAATGACTTGCTCTCACTGACACAACCTGAAATCATACGGGGTATTCATCTCGACTACCTTGTCGCCGGAGCTGACATAATCAGCACCAATACCTTCAATGCAAACCGCATCTCCATGGCTGACTATGCCATGGAATCGCACGTATATGAGATGAACGTCGCTGCCGCCCGGCTGGCGCAGGAGGCAACAGCCCGTCACCTAACAGAAACGGGCCGCGAAGCGTGGGTGGCCGGATCGGTTGGCCCCACCAATCGCACCGCCTCAATGTCGCCCGATGTCAATGACCCCGGCGCACGCACTGTAACATTCTCTGACCTGGCCGAGGCTTACGGTGAGCAGGTGAGAGGACTGATCGACGGTGGGGTAGACATACTTTTAGTAGAGACTGTTTTCGACGGACTCAATGCCAAGGCTGCACTCTTTGCCATAAGCGGTATCCTTGAAGAGAAGGGAATTGACCTTCCCGTCATGGTCTCCGGCACTATCACCGATGCCAGCGGACGCACACTGACGGGACAGACCCTCGAGGCGTTCCTGATAACGATGGCGCACTACCCGCTGCTGAGCATCGGGCTGAACTGCGCACTGGGTGCGGAACAGCTGAGACCCTTTATCGAGGAGCTGTCGGCAAAAGCCCCCTTCTTCGTCTCGGCACACCCCAACGCCGGGCTGCCAAACCAGTTCGCGGAGTATGACCAGTCGCCAGATTATATGGGCAACATAATAAAGAACTTTCTGCAGAACGGCTGGGTCAACATCATCGGCGGCTGCTGCGGCACCACACCGGACCATATCAGAATCATTGCCTCCGTCGCCGCCGGGCAGACACCGAGAGGAGTCCCTGAAAAGAAGCACATCACGGCACTGGCAGGCCTCGAGCCGCTGGTGATCCGTCCCGATACCAACTTTATCAATATCGGTGAGCGTACCAACGTCGCCGGTTCCATAAAATTCGCGAGGCTGATCCGCGAGGGGAACTTCGCGGCAGCGCTTGACGTGGCGCGCGACCAGGTTGAGGGCGGTGCGCAGGTGATTGACATCTGCATGGACGACGCCATGATTGACGGAGCGGCCACTATGAAACGGTTCATAAACATCCTGATGAGTGAGCCTGACATTGCGAAGCTGCCCATCATGGTCGACTCCTCCAAGTGGGAGGTGCTTGAGGCCGGGCTGCAGTGCATCCAGGGTAAGCCGGTGGTAAATTCAATCAGCCTGAAGGAGGGCGAGGATGATTTCCTGAAGAAGGCGCGACTGGTGAGACGCTACGGTGCAGCGGCCGTTGTAATGCTCTTTGACGAGCGCGGCCAGGCGGACACGTTTGAGAGACGAAAAGAGGTGGCTGACAGGTCGTACCGGCTGCTGACAGAGAAGGCCGGTTTCCCGCCGGAGGATATCTTCATTGACCCAAACGTCCTGGCAATTGCCACAGGCATCGAGGAACACAACAACTACGCCGTTGATTACATAAAGTGCACTGAATACATCAAGGCCAGCCTGCCATATGCAAGGGTGAGCGGCGGCGTAAGCAACCTCTCGTTCTCATTCCGTGGCAATGACCCGGTCAGGGAGGCGATGCACTCAGTATTTCTCTATCATGCAATCAGGGCAGGGATGGACATGGGAATAGTCAATCCCGGACTGCTTAAGGTCTACACTTCAATTGAACCCAACCTGCTTCAGCTGACGGAGGATGTGGTGCTTAACCGCAGGAAGGATGCCACCGACAGGCTGCTGCAATATGCCTCGGGGATGAAGGGTACGAAGCAGGAAGAGGGGACGAAGCACCTGGAATGGCGCGACGGCGATGTGGTCAGTCGCATCAAACATGCACTGGTTAACGGAATAGACACTTTCATTGAGGACGATGTAGAGGAGGCACGTCCGCAATATGACCGGGCACTGAGGGTGATAGAAGGTCCGCTGATGGACGGGATGAACGAGGTGGGTGACCTGTTCGGTTCGGGACGGATGTTCCTGCCGCAGGTGGTCAAGAGCGCCAGGGTGATGAAGAAGGCCGTGGCACGCCTGACACCGCACATTGAGGCGGAGATGAAGAGCGGCGAGGCATCATCGGCCGGCAAGGTGCTGCTGGCAACTGTCAAGGGCGACGTGCATGACATCGGCAAAAACATTGTGGGAGTGATTCTCTCGTGCAACAACTACGAGGTGATTGACCTCGGGGTGATGGTGCCTGCGGAAAAGATCCTTGACACGGCCGTGAGGGAGAATGTTGACTTCATCGGGCTGTCGGGACTGATAACCCCGTCACTTGAGGAGATGGTTCACATAGCTTCACTGATGGAGGAGCGCGGCATGAAAACACCCCTGCTGATCGGCGGGGCAACAACCTCAGAGATACACACTGCAGTCAGGATCGCGCCGGTCTATTCCTTCAGCGCTGTCTATGTGAAGGATGCATCCCGTGCCGTCCCGGTGATGTCGGGAATTGTGGCACCTGATGGTTCTCTGGGCCGGGCGTTGAAGGAAAAGTATGAGAAGCTGCGGCTTGACCATGAGGCATCGCGAAAGCAGAAGAGGCTTGTCACGCTGGCGGCGGCCAGGCAGAATGCCATGCGTATGGTGACTCCGATGCCGGCACCCGCAATGCCGGGAGTGATCAACTCCGGGCCGGTGAGCCTGAGAACGCTGGCAGAGTATATCGACTGGACGTTCTTCTTTTTTGCATGGAAGATCAACGGCAAGTACCCCGATATTTTTAATGATCCTGTCAAGGGGGCAGAGGCGAAGAAGCTGTACGATGATGCCCTGGCGATGATAGAGCGCATTATCAATGAGAATCTAGTGGTTGCCGAGGCGCTTTCGGGGATCTTCCCGGCGGAGCGGCACGGCGATGATGTGAGGCTGATAACCGGCAGACCGGAATCCGCAGGCGGCACATCGGGCGCAACCACCGGCGAGGCCTGGCTTCGCTTCCTGCGTAACCAGGAGGAGAAGGAGACGGGGCATCATAACCTTTGCCTGGCCGACTTCGTTGCAGAAAAGGATGACCATGCCGGTCTCTTCGTGGTGACTGTGAAGACAGTTGAGAAACTTCCCGAAGGAATTGCCGGGGATGATTATTATACAATTATGCTGAGGATCCTCGCGGATCGCTTTGCGGAGGCTGCTGCCGAGTGGCTGCACCGCGAGATGCGAGTTAAGCACTGGGGCTATGCCGCCGGCGAGCAGCTCACAGCCGCCGAGCTGTTCAAGGTGAAGTACCAGGGGATAAGACCGGCGCCGGGCTATCCGGCATGCCCGGATCACACCGGCAAGCAGGTGATATTTGATGTTCTCGGGGCGACTGAGCAGATCGGAGTAACTCTTACGGAAAGTTTCGTGATGGTGCCTGTCTCTTCGGTGTGCGGTTATATCTTTGCATCGCCCGGATCTTCATATTTCAACGTGGGCACAATAGGCAGGGACCAGCTTGAGGACTACGCCGCCAGGTGCGGCATGACCGTTGAGGAGGCTGCAAGATGGCTTGCCCCGAATCTTTAAATTTGCCAGATGAAAGGACCAAACGTAATTGATCTCATAAACAGCTCGAAGAAGCCGCTCTTCACCTTTGAGCTTCTTCCGCCGCTGAAGGGGCACAGCATAGACAGGATATACCACACGATTGAGGGATTGATGGAGTATGCGCCGGCGTATATTAATTTCACGTCTCACCGCAACGAGGTGGTGCTGACCGAGAGGCCCGACGGCCTTCTTGAGAAGCGCACTACCCGCAAGCGTCCCGGCACAATAGCCCTTGCCGCTGCGGTGAAGTACAAGTACAATGTCAATGTTGTGCCGCACATCCTCTGCGGCGGGTTCTCAAAGGAGGAGACGGAGAACGCACTGATAGAGATGAACTTTCTGGGTATCAATGATGTGCTTGCCCTTCGCGGTGATCCGCCCAAGGGGAGTCGCGCCTTCATCCCGGATCCGGGAGGTCATAAGAACACGAATGAACTTGTTCAGCAGATCGCTGACATGAACCGCGGCCATTATCTTGATCCTGACCTGAAGAACACGGCTCCGACATCCTTCTGCATAGGCGTTGCCGGATATCCCGAGAAGCACTTCGAGGCGCCGAACCTGAAGAGTGACATGATCAACCTGAAGCGCAAGGTGGATGCCGGGGCATGCTACATCGTCACGCAGATGTTTTTCGATAATGAAAAGTTCTATGCTTTCCGTGATGCGCTTCGTGAAATGGGAGTGACTGTGCCGGTGATTCCGGGCATCAAGCCTGTCTCTGCCATGACAGATGTGAACCTGCTGCCGCAGACATTCCATATCGACATGCCAGAGGAGCTTGTGCATGAGCTTTCAAAATGCCGAAGTGATGATGAGGCGCGTGAGGTTGGCATAGAGTGGGCCACTGCGCAGAGCCGTGACCTCCTTAAAAACGAAGTGCCGGGGATACATTACTATACCCTCGGCAGATCGGATAATATTGCACGGATAGTTAAAGCTTCATATTAGAGGCTGAAGAACCGCCCGGCGTTCAGGACCGGTCAGAGCAGTTTACTTTCTCTGGCAGACGGCCCGGTGAGCTTTGCCGGACCATCACTCTACAGCCCGAATTCCTTCTTAATGGCGCTGACCTTGTTGAGCTCCTCCCACTTGAAGAGATCAACTTTGACCTTCTTGTCCGGCTTTCCGTTGGCTGACCTGAATGTCTTCTCCACGGTCTGCGGCTTGCGTCCCATGTGGCCGTAGGCAGCCGTTTCAAGGTAGATCGGCTTGCGCAGTCCGTAGGCTTTTTCTATCATCGCAGGGCGAAGGTCGAACATCTTTTCAATGATCTTTGCGATCTCTCCGTCGCTCTGTTTCACTTTCGACGTCCCGAAGGTGTTTACGAAGATGCCAACCGGCTCAGCTACGCCGATGGCGTAGGATACCTGAACGAGCATCTCGCGGGCGACGCCGGCAGCAACCATGTTCTTGGCGATGTGGCGAACGGCGTAGGCTGCCGAGCGGTCGACCTTCGAGGGGTCCTTGCCCGAGAAGGCGCCGCCACCGTGTGCTCCGCGCCCGCCGTAGGTGTCGACGATGATCTTGCGTCCCGTGAGGCCGCTGTCGCCGTGAGGCCCGCCGATGACGAACTTGCCGGTGGGGTTGACGTGGTATTTGATCTTACCGTCAAAGAGTTTCTGCACCTCCTTGCCGAACTGCGCCTTAACTCTCGGAACCAGGATATTGATTACATCCTTTTTGATCGTCTCAAGCATCTTCTTTTCGTCCTTGTCGAAGTCGTCATGCTGTGTGGAAACGACTATTGTATGCACCCTCTTCGGCGTGCCGTTGTCATTGTACTCAATGGTGACCTGTGACTTGGAATCGGGTCTGACGTATTTCATCTGTTTGCCTTCACGGCGTATCTCTGCGAGCTGGTAAACAAGCTCATGAGCGATGTCAAGTGAAAGGGGGAGGAAGTTTTCGGTTTCGTCAATTGCGTAGCCGAACATCATTCCCTGGTCGCCTGCACCCTGGTCCTCCTTCTTCTTGCGGACGACGCCCTGGTTGATGTCGGGCGACTGCTCATGAATTGCGGAAAATATGCCGCATGAGTTGCCGTCGAACATGTATTCGGCCTTTGTATAGCCGATGTGATTGATGACCTCGCGGATAATAGTCTGTACATCCACGTAGGTTTGTGTCCTGACCTCGCCTGCGACAACTACCTGTCCGGTAGTTACGAGGGTTTCGCATGCGACTTTCGATTCCGGGTCCCAGGCCAGGAAGTTGTCAAGCAGTGCGTCGGAGATCTGGTCGGCTACCTTGTCAGGGTGGCCTTCGGATACTGATTCAGAAGTAAATAAATAGCTCATCTGTTAATTTTTTAAGTTTAACAATGGCAGGGACGGATTGTTGGCAAAGCAGCGGTTGGATACCGGTTTAGCATTTTTTTCCGTGGTTGCAATCAGCGCAAATCTGTCCACCTGTCGAATAACGGGGCAAAGATAAGTAAATTTATGATTTGCGATCTGCGATTTATGAATTGGGCGCAGACAATTCAGAATAGTAATAGAAATGTTGCTACAGCTCAATGAAAATATTCATACATAATGTAAGATACATAATGTATGATACAAATTGTTGGAAAAGGTGTATATTTGAAATGTAAAACGACTTATCATGACTTCAAAGAATCCATTTCCGGTAGTCGGATATCATGGAAATAAGCTATTTTGCGACAGGGAGACAGAAGCTGAAAGACTTTTGAAGAATCTCACGGGAGGATTGAATACAACCCTGATTTCCCTTCGTAGAATGGGAAAAACAGCACTAATCTATCATGTATTTGATGAAATATTAAAAAATAATCGATCGATTTGTCTCTATGTTGATCTTTATCCCACAAGAAACATCAGGGATCTTACCCGTCAGCTGGCAACAGTTTCAATGAATGTTCTGCCACGGAAAAAAAGGGCAGGGAATCGTTTTCTTACTTTCCTGAAAGGATTGAGGCCGGTTATTACCTATGATCCTCTGACAGGGGCGCCAGGGGTGAAGTTTGAGTATTCTTCTGCCTCGGAATATGAGGTTACGCTTAGTGCCCTGCTGAAGTTCCTTGATGAGCTCGGGACTGAAGTTTACCTTGCATTCGACGAATTCCAGTCGATTGCCTCATACGAGGAGGGAAATGCCGAGGCCATGCTGAGGACTATGATTCAGCCGCTGAAAAATATTCATTTCATATTCAGCGGCAGCAACAGGCATATGATGAATGAGATCTTTCACAGCTCAAAGAGACCTTTCTTTGCAAGTACCAGGATTATGAGCCTGTCGGCAATCTCAAGTGACAGTTACGGCCGGTTCATCGGGGAGAGGTTTGCCGAAAACAAAAGAAGGATATCTCAGGAAGCAATCAGTTTTGTTCTTGGCTGGACCAGGAGGCACACATATTATACCCAGTCTGTTTGTAATACCCTTTTCAGCACCGGTGCGAAAGAAATTGATATTCAGTTTGTGAAAGTGACGTGCGGGGAAATCCTGGATGAACAGGAAAAGACATTTCTACAGTACCGCCATCTGCTGACATCCAACCAGTGGCATCTCCTCATGGCCGTGGCGAAGGAGGGGAAGGTATATAAGCCCCAGTCGGGAGAATTCCTTGGCAAACATTCCCTGGGAACGCCGGCCGGATCAAAGAGAGCCATTGATTCCCTGCTGGACAATGAGATGATTTATGAAGAGATTGACGGCAACGGGAAGTACTATTCTGTATATGATCTTTTTCTCTCGAGGTGGCTGGAGCGGCAGTGATGTTCAGCCGGCAGTCTCCAGTCTTCAACCGGCTGAAGACTATTTTCCTGTCAGCTGCCTGAATGTCTCTTCGAGGCGGGCGCCGGCGAGAGAGGAGACCTGGTCAATGGGACCGTCGGCAACGACATGGCCGTGGTCAATGATTATTACCCGGCTGCAGATGGCCTCAACCTCCTGCATTATATGCGTTGAAAGCATCACTGTCTTTTCCTTGCCGGCCTCGGATATCAGATTACGGATGTCAACTATCTGGTTCGGATCGAGGCCGGTGGTTGCCTCATCGAGGATCAGCACCTTCGGATCATGAATCAGCGCCTGCGCCAGTCCGACACGCTGACGGTAACCCTTTGAAAGAGCACCAATCTTCTTGCCCTGCTCCGGGACCAGGCCCGTACGCTCAATCACCGTGTCAACCGCTTCGTGAGACTTTTTGCCCAATGAATAAATATCCGCCACATAACCCAGGTACTCCCTGACATACATGTCAAGATAGATCGGGTTGTTTTCAGGCAGGTAACCGATTAATCGCCTCATCTCCCTGGCTGACGGACCGGCAGGCAGCCCGCAAACGCTAACCTGACCCGCGTCGGCCGGAAAGAAACCGGTGATGATCTTCATCATCGTCGATTTTCCCGCCCCGTTGGGACCGATGAATCCAACTATCTCTCCTGCCGGGATTGAAAAGGAGACATCGTCAAGGGCCTTCTGGGCCCCATAGTTCTTGGTGACGTTACTGACAACAATGGACATGAGGATCTTCTATCCGTACATGAACTGCCCTACATTGGCATAGGCCGATGAGGGATTCACACAGCATACAGGAATCTTCGAGCTGTTTGCGATAATGTACTGCTCTTTAGCGCCCCAGACATAATCGGCAAACGTGATGTCCTTCGTGGTCATGATGAGAAGGAGGTCTGCCTTTATCTCCTGTGCAATCTCAAGTGCCCTTTCACCCAGCTTGTCAGCGGGCTCCTCGCGGATCTCATACTCGATATTGTTCTGAATGAACATCCTCACAGTATAGTTGAGGTTGAGATTGGTCTTTTTGGCCAGCGAGTCATCCTTGCGGACAGCCTTGATAATATGAATCTTAGAGTCGAAATATTTTCCCATGAAGATGGCCATGGAGAGCTTTTCCTTCTCCTCCGACCGGAAATCGACCGGGAATACTATGTCGTGGTATCTTTCATTGTCGTTTGGCGGAGCCTGCACAACAATGTATGGCACTTTTGATTTTGCAATCACCTTCAGGGCCCAGCTGCCCGTCACCTTCTGCATGCCGCTGATGCCATGGGTACCCATCACTACCAGGGAGGCTTTGCGGTCATTGACAAATTCGGGGATCTGCTTGAAGATCGTCCCCCTGGCAACATGGGTCTTAACCTTTGTGCCGAAGCGGCGCTCAACCTCTGCCCCCTTGTTTTCCATGGCAGCCTGCTTGGCTTTCATCCCCCCGTCAGTGGTGATCTTCTCCACCACATGAAGCAGGCAGATATCATTCCGTGTCTGGAGCGATATCTTGATTGCGTGCTGCAATGCATGTTCAGTCACCGGCGTGAAATCCCATGGAACCACAATGATCTTGCTGTCGACTTCCATAATGTAAACGTTTTCAGTTAGAAAAGTAAAATTACCCTTTTTGCCCGACAAATTCAAGAGGGCATATATCCTTTGAGAAACGGCGGCACTGTATGAAAAATTGCGTTTATGCACAAAAACAGTGCCATTTGCCGGCCGATCTTTCGGCCGAGAGGAACAAAATGCTATTTTTGCCTTAACAATGCAATGACAATTTATGAAGAGAAAAAGAGTAAAGGAACTGCTTGCCGGAAATGCAACCGGAGAGAGTGTGCTCGTCAAGGGCTGGGTAAGGACAAAGAGGGAGATCAAGAATGTGGCGTTCGTGGCGCTGAACGACGGCTCTACCATAAACAACATACAGGTTGTCATTGACATAAATTCTTTCCCGGCGGAACTGCTGAAGGACATCACAACCGGCGCCAGCCTGGCAGTCAAAGGTACCCTGATTCAGTCGCAGGGGAAGGGCCAGAGCGTGGAGATCAACGCATCGGATATCACGCTCTATGGCAAGTGCGATCCGGAGACATATCCTCTTCAGAAGAAGGGTCATTCGATGGAATTTCTCCGTGAGATAGCCCATCTCCGTTTCCGTACAAACACATTCGGAGCGGTTATGCGCATCCGTCACGCAATGGCCTTCGCCGTGCATAAATATTTCAATGACAGGGGATTCTTTTACCTTCATACGCCAATCATAACCGGCAGTGATGCCGAAGGCGCCGGTGAGATGTTCCATGTGACTACAATGGACCTTGAGAACCTCCCCCGCACAAAGGAGGGGAAAATCGATTATGAGCGCGATTTCTTCGGCAAAGCCACAAACCTGACTGTCTCCGGGCAGCTCGAAGGGGAGCTCGGAGCGCTGGCACTTGGTGAAATCTACACTTTTGGCCCAACCTTCAGGGCAGAGAACTCGAACACCCCGAGGCACCTCGCGGAGTTCTGGATGATAGAGCCGGAGATGGCATTCTGGGACATCACTGACAATATGGACCTGGGTGAGGACTTCACGAAATACCTCATCAGATATGCGCTCGACAACTGCCGTGAGGACCTGGATTTCCTGAACAAGATGATTGACAACGCGCTCATAGAAAGGCTTGAGTTCGTGCTTGCCAACAGGTATGAGAGGCTTACCTATACGGAGGCCGTTAAGATTCTTGAAGCCTCCGGCCGGAAGTGGGAATATGCCGTGGGCTGGGGCCGTGACCTGCAGGCGGAGCATGAGCGTTACCTTGTTGAGACGCACTTCAAAAAGCCGGTTATCCTTACCGATTACCCCATGAGCATCAAGGCTTTCTACATGAAACAGAATGATGACGGCAAGACGGTGAGGGCGATGGATGTTCTCTTCCCGGGCATAGGCGAGATTATCGGCGGCTCACAGAGGGAGGAGGAGATGGATAAGCTGACGCGAAGGATTGAGGAGTTGAACCTGCCGCTGAAGGATCTCTGGTGGTATCTCGATACACGAAGGTTCGGCACGGCACCGCACTCAGGCTTCGGTCTGGGCTTCGAGCGGCTGATCCTCTTCATGACCGGCATGTCGAACATACGCGATGTGATTCCGTTCCCGCGCACACCGCGGAACGCGGAGTTTTAACGTACTGAGAAAAACGGCTTTATGCTCGACCAGAAACTGCAACAAAAGCTGCTTCAGAAGCTCTCCCCGCAGCAGATCCAGATGATCAAGCTGCTGGAGGTGCCTGCCATGCAGCTGGAGCAGCGGATAAAGAAGGAACTGGAAGAGAACCCCGCCCTCGAGGAGGGCCCTGATGATGATGAGATGCCGGATGATTCAGGTGATGAGGATGTTGATGAGGAACAGGCAGAGCGTGAACAGGATGAGTTCGCCCTCGATGACTACCTCAATGACGAGGACATCCCGGATTACCGTCTTCAGATAAACAACACCTCGAAGGATGATGAGCGCCGCGAGGAGATACCATACGCCTCCGGAGCTTCATTTCACGAGACCCTAATCCAGCAGTTCAACATGCGCGTTGACACGGAACGGGAGGAGCTCCTTGGTGAATATATCATTGGTAACATCGATGACGACGGTTACCTCCGCCGCGAGGTTGAAAACATGGTTGATGACCTGGCATTCCTTCAGAACATCACCACTACAGCAGAAGAACTGCATGCTATCCTGAAGATAATACAGGACCTCGAGCCGGCCGGCGTCGGCGCCCGCGACCTGCGCGAATGCCTCCTGCTACAGATATCAAGAAAGGATCAGTCTCACCCCTCCGTGGCCCTTACAAAAACCGTACTGACAGACTTTTTTGAGGAGTTCTCAAGGAGACACTATGAAAAGATCATGGCCAGACTGGGCAAGAGCGACGAGGAGATGAAAGGGGTCATTGACGAGGTCCTGAGGCTCAATCCCAAGCCGGGCGGCACTGTCAGTGATCCGTATACCAAAACAGCCCAGCACATCATCCCCGATTTCATCCTCGAGGAGTCTGACGGCGGCCTGGAGCTGAGCCTTAACAACAGGAGCATCCCGGAGCTGAAGGTAAGCAGGAGTTACAGCGAGATGCTCGAGACATACTCGCGCGACAGGAAGGCAGGAAAACAAAACAAGGATGCAGTCATGTTTGTCAAGCAGAAGCTTGATGCGGCACGGTGGTTCATTGATGCAATGCGGCAGAGGCAGAACACGCTGCTGCTGACAATGAACGCAATCCTTGAATACCAGAAGGAGTACTTCATCGAAGGGGATGACACAAAACTGAGGCCGATGATCCTGAAGGATGTGGCCGAGATGACCGGGCTCGACATATCAACGGTGTCGCGGGTGGCAAACAGCAAGTACATACAGACCCATTTCGGCATCTATCCGCTTAAGTTCTTCTTCTCCGAGGGTATGCAGACCGACGGTGGCGACGAGGTTTCCACACGTGAGATCAAACGTATACTGCAGGAGTGTCTGAACAATGAAGACAAGCGCAGACCGCTGACGGACGAGAAACTGACAGAGATACTTCAGGAAAAGGGTTACCAGATTGCCCGCCGCACGGTGGCCAAATACAGGGAACAGCTGAACATACCGGTGGCAAGGATGAGGAAGGAGATAAAATGAGCAAGGGAGTAAACGGTCTGCCGGCTGAAGGTCCGGAACCGGAGGAGAACATTGCAGTTCAGGCTGACAACCACCGTCTGAAGAGGGCGGCGGAGGTCCTCTCTGTCGTTTTTCACCCGCTGTTCATTCCGCTGTACGGATTGCTTATTATTTACAGCTCTCCCACGCTGCTTTCATTTATCCCGCTCCCGGTAAAGAGGATGATACTTGTCCTGGTAGTGGCCAACAACGTGTTGATGCCCATTGCGCTTGCAATAGTCCTCTATGCCAGGGGCGCAATTGCGAGCATCCACGCCCGCGGCCGCAACGAGAGGGTACTGCTGCTTATCTTTGCATTGCTGATGTACAGCCTGACAGCATTTGTCCTGCTCAGGATACAGGTCCCTAACCTGTTCAAGGCATACCTTGTATCAATTGCCGTTGTAACCCTTGTCACCCTTCTGATAACAGTCAGGTACCGCATTTCGATGCACGCCATCGGTTTCGGCGGGCTGATGGTACTTGTGATGTTCATGATTGCCCTTTATCACATCAGCATGGTGTGGCAGCTGTTTGCCGTTGTTCTGGCCGGCGGGGCCGTGATGTCATCAAGGATATACCTCGGGGATCACTCACCGGCTGAAGTCTGGTCAGGGTTATTCGCCGGAGCGGCGGTAATGGGAGTATCACTTTTTATTCTGCTCAAGTAAGCAGTCCATAGCCTTTTCAAACAGCGCCTTCGCGAAGCTGCTGTCAGCGTCGGGACCGGTCTCAGCGTCACTGATGCCACAGCCTGCAAGGGCATCGGCTGAATGTGCAGGGTCCGGGCTGCCTGCAGCGAGACCTGGAGTGCCGGAACTGTGACCGGCGAATACCGCGATGCCTTCCACGATCTCCGTCAGCTGTTCCAGCCTGTCCTGCTGAAGGGTTATGAAGCCATACTTTCCGTCAAGGTACATGCCGATGTATTCCTGTTCACTCTGGCCGGGGGTGGGTATGATTACTGCTCCCCTGCCCATCATGAAGAGCTCCATGACTGAAGTGTACCCTGCCCTGGTGATGACCAGTGACGAAGCTGCAATGATACGGCTCATTTGCTCTTTGCCGGGGGCTGTGATGAAGGTGGCTGAAGGGTACCGCTCCGCGAATGCATGAGGCGCCGGGCCGGTGCTCAGTATCACCGTTTCCGCACCGCGAAGCGCTTCGGAAACCTTCTCAAGAAGAAGCGTCCTCTGAGGCTCAGGCCCCGAGAGTATCAGGCATACTGAAGGATCCCCGGATGAGCCGCCGAACCCCGGGACCGGTCCGGCAAACCGCGAGACCGGTCCCATGTAGATTATATTTCGGGGAAGCCTTACGCCGTGAGAGAGCCTGCCTGAAAGATTCCCGCCACCCGGGTAGTCCGGCACAAGACACAGGTCATACCTGTCAATGATCAGTCTGTGCAGCCATGCGGCCGGGGTCTCCAGGAACCGCAGAAACCGGGGAAAAGGAATCCGGAGCTGGTGGGTGACGTACACAGAATAAACTTTCCTGTTATAAAAACCAAAGCGATTGTCAGAGATTACCAGTGAAGGATTCAACTCCCTGACAAGCCGCCGCAGAACCCTGTGTTCCGTGAAACCGGCTGCAATTATGCGGGGCAACTGCAGGAAGATGCAGATGTACTGCGGCAGGTGTCGTGAGTACCTTATCCTGAGCCCGGGGATTTCCAGCAGTCTTATGCCGGGCAGATCCCTTCCGGCCATCTCAAGCAGTGATGTGTCAGCTGCAAAGATGACATCGCAACCCCGTTTCCTGAGCTCCAGCGCAACAGGGATCATACGTCCGGCATGGCCGAATCCCCAGCTCAGAGGGCTTACAACGACAGTCATGCCATTCATGGCTTCTAACCGGAGACGGAGGTGGGAATGCCCATTTCGTTAACCTTCAGGGCAATGGCATTTAGCTCACTTACAGGTACTTTTCGCAGGCTGTTGCCCAGCGGGGTGTCACGGTGGATTGTGTAGATCATTACCTGACGGGGCCTCAGCCGCCCGAGGGCGCCGAGCCAGGCGGCTATCTCCTCCTCCGTTGTATTGTCCACCGGCTGCCCGTCGCACTCCCCCCGAACAAACAGGGTCTGGATGATGAAACTGCCTTCAAAATCCCTTACGTATTTTTCAAACAGGGCTAAACCGGTCTTCGCATGAGGCTGATTGACGCGGCTGACGGTTTCGGGCAGGGCCGAGTCGAGCTTGAGTATGTTCATATCGACCTTTTTCAGCGCATCGCGAACACTCTTCCGGCGCAGCATGGAGCCGTTGGAGAGTACGGAGATCCTCGCCTCAGGGAAGAACTCATTGCGCAGGGCGACGGAGTCGTCGATTATTGAAGCAAAATCGGGATGCAGTGTCGGCTCCCCGTTACCGGCATAGGTGATTACATCAGGCGCCTTGCCCTGTTCCTTCATCTCAGAGAGCTTTTTTCTCAGGGCTTCATACACTTCAGTACGTGATGGCAGTGCTTCCTTCCTTCCCTTTGATCCATGAGTCCATCCGCACTCGCAGTAGATGCAGTTGAAGGAGCACACCTTACGGCTGACCGGCAGCAGGTTGATACCCAGAGATACTCCCAGTCTGCGGCTGCTCACCGGCCCGAAAACAATACTGTCAAAAAGGAAGGTTGCCATTGAAAATCACGTTCAGAACACAAATTTACGATAATCTGCTTACGCGGCTTTCGGGCAGGAGGCGCATGTTCACCAGGTCAACCGGTTCCAGCAGCAGGAGGCCGGGCTTCTTCCCCGGCTCGATTGACCCGAGGGTGTTATCCATCTTCAGTGCCCTGGCGCCGTTGATTGTAGCCCATCTTATGATCTCTTCCAGAGCCAAATGGGGTGCGGTATCCTGCAGCAACCTCATCTCGCTGATCATGCTCAGGCTGCCGGTTGACGCCAGGCTGTCAGTGCCTACCGTGATCCGGTCGGTTATCTCGCGGAGCATGGCTGCAGGCGGCATTATGCCTGAGATATACATATTGGATGAAGGGCAGAGGCAGAACCAGGTATTACCGGCTGCAGCAACTGCCGACGCCTCATCGCGTGTTATTACCGTGTTGTGAACAAGCAGCAGGTGAGCAGCAAGGTGTGAGAGCTCCAGGGCTGTCTCAGCGTGCCGGGACGTAAGCTTTCTCTCATCTTCCGACTCAAGGAAGTGCATTGAAATAACAGAATCGCGACTGATTTTTTCCCTTATCATCCGCCAGAGAGGCTGAGATATTGAATAGAGCGAATGAGGTGTTATCTGCACCGGCAGGCGGGTTGCAGAGAGTTTATTCACCACCATCTCAGCGTTGCTCATGCGGCTGGCTGCCACCGAGGGGTCGGTACCGAACACCTCCGCAAAGGTGAGGTAGCTGATGGCGCTATCGCGCTTAATTACTTCAGTGAGGGAGTTGTTGCTTATGTCGCCGCAGGCGGCAATGCCTTCTGCAAACATATCACTGTCGGCACTGGCAGCAGCAGCCACAACCTCTTCCTGCGAAGCTTCTCGCCTTGTGCGTACCGCCTCTACGAATTTACCGAGCCCGCCGCCGGCAGGGATGAGTCCCCGCATGTGTGACAGCTCGAGGTGGGCGTGGCAGTTTATCAGCCCTGGTATTATGATGCCGTTGTAAAACTCTGTTCCGGCGCTCTCGGTGAGATTGCCGCCGGTATCTTCAACACCTGCTACCGTGCCGTCATCATCAACGGTGACAACGCCTCTGGTGAGCGGCCGGCCGGCCATTGTGAAAACATACTGTGCCGAGATTCTCCTCATCGTCACTCCTGATCCACGCCCCTGATATAGGCTATGCTGATGTTGGCGATGCGGGCATGCTTCTCCCACCGGCCCGGCTGATTGTCATGGTTCATGATCCATCCTCTCAGCCTTACTCCGGGGATTGAATCGATGGAATGCCTTATCTGCACCTTTGTGAACATACCGTCCTTGCGGAGCGGCACCTCTTCCCAGTATTCCCGCTTCTCCTCCCCGGAACTGTCGGAATAGCTGAAGTAGACAGTCACCCTGGGATTGAGACTTTTGTCATCCTCGAAGATCCGTATGTCAGCGCTGAGAACGTATTCACCGGGTTTTTCCAGTGGTATGTCGAACCAGAGTGGATCCCTTGTGAACTCTTCCGGGAAGCTGTAGCTGGGCTTGCCGGTCCACAGGTTTTCATCGAGCTCCTCGACGGGGTTGCTTTCCGTCATCACAACCGTTTCAAGCTCAAGCAGGTTGCCGGTGACCCTGTCATAGATCTTAGAGAGCTTTCGTGGCTTTCCGGTGAAGTAGTATAGCATTGTAGCCTCAAACTGTTCGCGGGTAAAGCCATGGCTTTCAATGACATCAATATAGTTGAGAATAGAATCGCGCTGCGCCCAGGTATCCCTCATCGAGTAGAGATCGAGCATCCCGGCCGTGAGGTAGGTGTCAGTGAGAATCGCGACGAGCTCATTGTCGGGGATGCGCATTTTCCTTCCCGGCTTGCCGTCTCCGGAGCTGCCGCACGATGTTGCAAGCAAAACCAGTGCAGCGATGCATGTCAGAGTTGTTTTCCTCATTTGTTTTCCCTCCTGTTTTCCCTGAGGTGCCTTCGTGAGAGATAGTGAACCGGGTACCATGCTGCAGCATAGCCTATTGCCAGCACTGTGGCTGCCACAACTATGAAATCGGCCAGGTGCATCCTGACGGGATAGGCATCAATGAGCAGCGATTCACCGGCCAGCTTGACGATGCCGAAGTGCTGCTGTGCTGCGCACAAAATGAATCCAAGCAGCAGTCCCAGCACCGTTCCGATGAATGAGATCATCCAGCCCTCATAGATGAAGATGCGTTTTATCAGGCTGTTATCTGCCCCGAGGCTCCTGAGAATGTTGATATCTCTCTCCTTTTCAATAATCAGCATTGTAAGCGAACCGATTATATTGAACGAAGCGATTATCAGGATGAATGTGAGTATCACGAAGATGGCAAGCCGCTCGGCCTTCATAACCTTGTAGAACATCTCCTGCTGTTCGTACCTGTTTTGTACAATGAATTCATCACCCATGACCTCCCTGACGGCGTTCTGGGTCCTCCTCTCGTCTGCCCCGGCCTTCAACCGTATCTCGATTGAGCTGACCTCATCGCGGTAGTCAAGAAGTTCGCGGGTAAAATCCAGTGGCAGGAAGACGTACTTCGAGTCGAACTCCTGCTCTACGGCAAAGATGCCTGACATGTAAATATATTTCCGGGTGAATTCACTGTCCGGAGTTCCGGTGATGCGCGCCTTCCTGTCGGGAATGTATATCGCCAGCGGCGAAACGAAGTTCAGCCTCATCCCGAGGTAGTTGGCCACACCAAGACCGGCAATCGCATAAGGCCTCCCGTTATCGCCCTGCAGGATGAAGTCGCCGTCCCACATCGCGGTGTCGAGGTCAGTCACATCGGCATAGTTGAGGGAGACACCCTTGACCGTGGCAATATACTGTTGCTCCTCATAGCGGAGGAGTGCGTTTTCCTCGAGTGTAAGTGCATAAAGTTCAACGCCTTCGGTTTCCGAGAGGCGAACAAGCATCAGGCTGTCCGGAGTGAAGACCTTGCCTTTTGCCGGTGCGATTTTTATCTGCGGATCGGATGTGCTGAAGATGCTCTTCACCATCTCCTCGAGGCCGTTGAAGACTGAGAGTATTGTGATGAGGGCCATTGTACCGACAAGCACTCCGGCCACTGATATTGCTGAGATTACGTTGATGGCATTACGCGATTTTTTCGCGAAGAGGTATCTCTTTGCTATGTAGATCGACAGCTTCATCGTGTGTTCCGGGCAATGACGAGCAGCCCGGTTCCTTTTTCGTGTGTACCGTTCAGATCCGCGCAATTGAGCGCCAGCACGAAAGGCATAACGGCAAGATAGTAGAATGGGAGTAGAATGAAGAAGAGTTTCGATACCGAGAGCATCATGACGGGATATTTCATCGATAGCCTCCATGCCCGGCTGCCCGGGGTGCCGTATGTATAGTATGCGGTAACCTCCTCATAACCGGCACTTTTCAGTTTTTCTTTTATCTCCTCCATGCCGTAGCCGTCACGTACATGCTCCCCGATGAATGAGGTGTCTCCGTCTGAATGGACATCTGATCCCCCCTGGTCTGAAGGGGTTGAAATCACAAGATATCCTCCCCCGGCAGCCATGCTGCGAAAGTTGCTGAAGACGGTACGGTCTTCCTCTATGTGTTCCATCAC
Organism: Bacteroidota bacterium; assembly: GCA_023430725.1. Classification (GTDB taxonomy): domain Bacteria; phylum Bacteroidota; class Bacteroidia; order Bacteroidales; family VadinHA17; genus SR-FBR-E99. The sequence goes on from JAEYZD010000050.1 coordinate 26,967, forward strand.
GTCGACGCAGAGGATCAGGTCATACCGTTCTTCGCTCTTCCAGGTGACAAGGTCCGCCTCAACGGCATGTACCCGGCCGGCCATCCCGGTCTTTCGGAAGAAGTTATTGCAGTCGGCAACCTGCTCGCTCTTGATATCGGCCGCGGTGATCTGCCAGGACGTGAACCGCCTTGCCATCCACCATGAGTACTGCCCGAATCCCATTCCGGCATCAAGCACCTTTGCCTGAGACGGAAGTGCCGGACCGATCCTCCTCAGGGTCTTTCTGACATGCCATGACCTCAGGAGCAGGATATCGAGAAGCCGGTAAAAGAGCCTTCTTAGCAGGGGATGCCTGTTGAACACCCTCCCGAGGAGCTCCTTGATGGGGTCATAATGCATCGCTGTTATTCCTTGAGAAGGTTGGAGATCTTGTCAATATAGTCGTTGCTGTCGTCAATGAAGAAAGCTATCTCGGGAACTATCCGGAGCTGATTGCGGACCTTCTGTCCCAGCTCATATCTCAGCCTTGGGACGCTGACGCGCAGCAATTCCAGGGCAGCCTCAGCCCCTTCGGACGGGAAGATGCTGACCCATGCCTTTGCAAGTGAGAGGTCGGGGCTGACGCGCACCGTAGTCACGGAGATCATCTTTCCGTGTGCCAGATCTGCTCCGTGATGCATGATCAGCTCTGCCAGCTCCTTCTGCACCAGCCGTGCAACTTTCTTCTGCCGTGTCGATTCCATTTCGGATTATTTTCCCGGCAAAAATACGAAAAAATGTGTCAGGAGGGGGAGAAGGGCTGACCTTCACCTGACTTCAGTTGCTGAAAGCAGGCAGGGCGGGAACAAATTCGTTATTTATCCCTATTTTTGTCGCTGCAAATATTTATTGATGGATACGGTAGTAAGCGGCATACGGTCAACGGGAAACCTCCACCTGGGAAACTATTTCGGGGCTCTGAAAAACTTCCTCAGGATGCAGGATGAAAATAACTGCTTTTTCTTTGTGGCAGATTATCATTCACTTACAACACATCATCACCCTGATGACATTCACAGCAATATCCGGCAGGTTCTGGCTGAGTACCTTGCCGCCGGGATTGATCCTGACAAGGCAACAGTATATGTTCAGAGCGATGTGCCGGAGGTGACGGAGCTTTATCTGTTGCTTAATATGATAGCCTATACAGGTGAGCTTGAGCGGACTGCCTCTTTCAAGGAGAAGATCCGAAAGCATCCTGACAACATAAATGCCGGACTGCTTACATACCCGGTGCTTATGGCAGCGGATATTATTATCCATAAGGCTCACAAGGTACCGGTGGGCAAGGATCAGGAGCAGCACCTCGAGATGACGCGTCGCTTTGCGCGCCGCTTCAACACGATGTACGGGGTGGAATATTTTCCGGAACCTGATGCCTATAATTTTGGTAAACAGCTTATTAAGATCCCGGGACTTGACGGCTCGGGCAAGATGGGCAAGAGTGAGGGCAACGGGATATTTCTGGCCGATACTCCTGCCGAGATCCGCAAGAAGGTGATGAGGGCGGTGACTGATGCAGGTCCGGAGAAGCCGGGTTCCGAGCCGTCGGAGCCGGTGAAGAACCTGTTTACGATCATGGAGGTTGTGTCTGACCCGTCAACGCTGGAGCACTTCCGTGCGAAACATGCTGCCTGTGAGATACGGTACGGCGATCTGAAGAAGCAGCTTGCCGAGGACATAATCAGGTTCACTGATCCCATCAGGATTCGGATCAACGAGATCCTGGATGATCCCGGATATCTCAGGAGAGTTGTGGCGCAGGGTGCGGAAAAGGCAAGAGTCAGCGCTTCCACGACGATTCGCGAGGTCAGGGAGATAATAGGTTACAGGCCTTTCTGAAAGGGGACAGGGTCAACCTTGTTTTTCATGGGAGTCAGCCTGGCTGGTTGACCGAATTCAAAAAGGTGGTAATCTGCCCTGCCCGGCTCAGGCATTCACAACCGGCGCCCTTTCGAAGGGGGCATTCCTGTCAAAAAGATAGCGGTAAGTTATATGCGTCTTGATTATCCTGGCGCCTATCTGGTCGAGGAGGTGCATCATGGATGGATTGAAATCGCCTATCCAGTTGAATTCAAGTTCCTTGTAAGGAAATCTGTCAGACAGGGCCAGCTTTGCAAATGACATGATCAGGGCTCCCTCCACCCCTTTGCGCTGATGTTCCGGAACGATGCCGAAGATCAGACCGAAGGCCTTGGTCAGTCTGTTCATGACATATCTGTGCCACAGGAACTTCAGCCTCCCCACATGGTTCATCTTGCCGTTGAGATGCCTGACAATCTGGTTCACCTCGGGAAGCATGATAAAGAAACAGACAGGTTCATTTTTGTAGAAGCCGAACCACAGAAGCTTCTCATCCATTACCGGCCTGATGCTTTTGAGCACCAGCCTGGCGTGGCCTTCGCTTATTGTCTTGACTCCCGGGAAGCGGGCCCATCCCTTGTTGTAAACAATCATGAAGTTGCGGGCTATGTCACGCATCTCGGCATGAGTCATGTACCGGAAGGTGTAGTCAGGGTTTGTGAATACCCGCTCCGCCTTCTCCCTGATAACACTGCTCATGCGGCTGCCGTCAACAGGGCTGTGATATGTATACTGTTCGAAGTAGTTCCTGAAGCCGTATCCCTCGAATAGCTCCCTGTAGTAAGGGGGATTATAGGTCATGCAGTAGTTCGGAGGGAGGAAGCCGTCAACAAGCAAGCCCCACCAACGGTCGCGTTCACCGAAATTCACCGGGCCCTCCATGACGGTCATCCCCTTGTCAGCCAGCCAGTCGCGGCAGGCATCAAACAGTATCTTTGCAGCCTCATGGTTGTTGATACATTCGAAGAAACCCATTCCGCCGACGTTACTGCCGTTGACACTGGCAATCTTCCTGCTGTAAAAGGCCGCGACCCTTCCAACGGTGGTTCCGGTGCTGTCACGCAGAAGCCACCTGACTGCTTCGCCGGTGCGGAAAAGGGTGTTTGCCGAGGGATTGAAGACTGATTCGATGTCTTTGACCAGGGGTTTCACCCAGTTTGTGTCACCTTTGTTTATGACGGCAGGCAGTTCATGAAAATCCCTGACGTCCTTCCTGGTGCTCAGTTCAGAAAGCGTGAAACCGTTGTTCATTACCCTCGGATTAACCAAATAGGGTAGAAAATTAATCAATCATTTCGGAAAACCAAAGATGTGTGTGTGGGGGGATCCGGATCTTCTACAATTCCTGCAGGTCTGTGACCTGCGTGATCGGATGCGGCCCTCCTGTGCAATTCCTGCAGGTCTGTGACCTGCGTGGTCGGATGAGCGTAAGGTTTTACAGATCAGATCCGGATTCGTGCCGAGAGGATGACGTTTCTTCCCGGAGCGGCGATGCCTGAGGAGTATGGCCTGTACCTGAGATCAAAGAGATTTTCAATCCCTGCAGTAAGGTCAATCCTGTTGCTGAGATTGTACGATGCCTTGAAATTCAGCGTGAACCAACCCGGCGACCATGGATTGCCATCTTCGTCCTCAGCATACATGTATGCCTTGTCCCGCTCGCTGAGAGCAAGATTGTCATAGGTTATCCTGCCGTTGTAGAGAGCATACAGGTCAGCCTTCAGCTGCGAGCGTTCGAATATCACATGTGTTGCACCGAACAGAGGCGGCACATGCCGCAGAGGCTCATCCTCATTGTCATGACCGCTGGTAAGAGTCAGCGAGGACTTGATCCGCATGAATGACAAGGGGCGGAGCTCCGCCTTCAGCTGTGTGCCGTAGATAATTGCATAGCCGGCGTTGACCATCGCATAAACCTGGCTCTCCTCCCCCTGGTATATGAAGGTGGGCTGACCGTTGAAGAGGAACTCACGGCGCACCATTGCATTGTCAAGGTATGAGAAAAAGAGGGATGCGTCTGCCAGCAGCATTTTCCCGAACTCCCTCGATGCTCCCAGGTCAATGTTGTAAAGATATTCCGGCCGCAGGTCCGTATTCGGCACAACAAGCACTCCCGGGGCTGATTCGAACACCTTGCCAAGGTCATCGAGGTTGGGAGCCCTGAAACCGGTGGACAGGTTCAGCGTGAGCTCGGTATGACTGTCAGGCCTGTAGACCGCTCCTGCAGCGCCGGTGACAGCGCTGTTGGCCGACTCTATGGTGGTGAACGGGAAATTGTAGAAAGAGTTGTCAGCTATCTCCGAGTTCAGGCTTACGTGGTTAAGTCTCGCCCCGGTGCTGACGGTGAGTTTTTTACTCAGGTTGAATTTATATCCGCCATAGAGTGAAAAGCTGTTGTAAATATTTTCTCCGTTCGGGTAACGCGATCCGGCAGGCTCGGTGTCACCGGTGACAATATTCTTCACGTCGGCGGTACTGACAATATTATTCCTGACGTATTCGGCTCCGTAATAGAGCAGGTTGTCATTCTTTTGCCCTGTTTTTTTGTCAAAGTCGAGATTGGCGGACCATATTCCGACCTTTTCGAACTGCTGATTCAGGCTTACGTCGTTTATTTTCCGGTCGTGGCGGCTCTCTCGGTAATCCTGCCTTGCAACAGTCAGCCGTGCCTCGTCAAACAGTGCTGAGGCTTTGTTATAGCTGATTGTGGAGTTGGTCATCATCCAGACCTGCGGACCGTAGTACCAGTCGCCGTACCTGAGTGTGCTGTTTCTGTACTGGATAAGCCTGTCATAGCGTGGCACATCCGAAATGTGTGAGTAGTGGTGAGCCAGGTCAATGTCGAAGTTCTTTCCTGCCTTGAAGCGAAATTTGTTTGTTGTGTTTATCTGCCTGTATCCGGAGCTCACCTGGCGGCGGGGGTTTTTGTTGATCAGGATGCTGTCCCTGTTGCCGAAGCGCTGCTGGTATTCATTGCGAAGGTATTCGGGATGAGACACCGATCCCATGACCAGGTCGCCGAAGTCAGAGTATGTCACCGAGGAGAGGAAGGCTACTCTTCTTCCTCCGGCATTTATATCCGCGTGGTATGTCTGTTCTCCTGCAGCCGAGGACCAGCGCATCATTCCCTCGGCCTTGAGGAAGAGGGAATCACCGGTTGAGAAGAGGGCTCTTTTTGTATGGAAGTCCATCACGCCGCCGAGGGCATCGCTGCCGTACATTGTGGCACCCGGACCGAAGATGATCTCGGTGCGCTCTATGATGTTGGGGTCAATGGAAATGATGTTCTGAATGTTACCTTCACGGTATATGGCATTGTTAAGGCGTACGCCGTCAATATTGATGAGTATCCTGTTTGTGGCAAATCCCCTGAGCATCGGGCTTCCGCCGCCGAGCTGGCTCTTCTGTACAAAAACATCGCCGCCGAGGGAGACGAGATCAGCGGCTGTCTGGGGATTCATTATCCTTACAACGGGTTGTGCCACAACGCTTATATAATTGGGTACCTCCTCGGATTTCTGTTCCCACCGGTTTGCAGAGACGATGAACTCCTCAACCTCGAAGGTCTTTGTCACCAGTTTCACAACCAAACCGGCGGCCTTAAGCTCCTCAGGGGTGAATGAGACCCTCTCGTAGGAGAAATGCTGGAAGAAAACAGGCTGTCCGGGCCTGAAGCCTGACAGGCTCACCTTGCCTGACGGATTTGTATAACCGAACTGGGTGCGGGCTTCGTTGTAAACGGCTACATCGGAGACCGGTTTTCCGTCATCCGCGCTAAGTACAGTAACAGTCTGGGCTTCGATGCCAGCCAACGGCAAAAGAAAAAACAGGAGAAATATATATTTCCTCATCATTAGAAAGATAAATGCATTGCATTACATTACAAAAAGCGTTCCACACACCTTCAGTAAGAACATGTTTGTCGGCACATCGGGCCTGTCTGTCAAACTCTGTGCGGGGGGCAATCTAATATTTTATATTTTTGATGTACTCTAACTTAAAGGATAATTGTGCGGAAGAGGACAGGAATCATACTGGTCGGGATCTTGGCGGCAGCGCTGGCTGTGGCTGCCTGGTTCATCCGGAAGGAGAAGCAGGTTGTGGTCATAGATCCGTGGGAGGCTGTCCCCGCCGATGCTTTCTTTATTGTCGAAACGAATGATTTTCCGGAGCTGCTGACCCGGGTGACCGATCCGGCCGGTATTTTTGCAGGTCTTTCATCCATGAAATGGGCTTCTGAACTGATGCAGTCGGCTTCGGCTGTTGACAGTGTCACCGGGGGGAGGGAAGTGAGGGAGCTTATCAGCAACCGGCGAATGATCATATCTTTTCACGTGGCCGGTCAGGGTGATCTGGTACCGCTTGTGGTGATGAGCACCGGACAATCGTTTACGGCGAGAAGACTGTCATCCCTTCTGGGCCAGTCGGGAGGAACGGTCACTGACAGGCGCGACCTGGGCGGCACCCGGACTTACACTGTCATATGGAAAAGGGGTACCAGTCAGCAGAATGCATACCTGGCGCTCACCTCAGGTATCCTGATTGTTTCTCCCTCAGAGAGTCTTGTAACCTCAGCCCTTGACAACAGGAGCGCAGGTTCAGACATACGTCAGCAGCAGGGATTCTCCTCTGTGGTGAATGCAGCAGGAAAAGATGCGGACAACCTCTACCTCCTGTTCAGGAACCTGCCCGGATTCATAAGGCCTTTCTTTGACCCGGAAGATATTGCCTCTGTCACGTCGCTTGCAATTGCCGGGGGAGGTGATCTGACCGTTGCAGAAGATGGGATCTTTGTCAGCGGGTTCCTTACTACAGCAGGGGCCGGCACAGGCGCTGACCGACTTCGGGACGTTGTCCCTTCCGAGTGCGGTGTTCATGAACTGCTGCCGCGAAGCACCCTCAGCTACCGCACTGTGATGCGAAGAGCCTCACTGACAGGAGAGACGGCTGCAGACCCGGCCTCAGTCAACGCGACGGACCTCGCCCTGATACTGAGCCCCTACACCGGGACGGAGGTGACGGAAGCCGTCATTCCCAACGGCGACACCCCTGAGAGGGTGCGTGCCTTCAGGATGACTGACCGCCAGTCAGCAGAGAAGGTGCTGCGTGAGAGGCTGACGGCAAAGTACCGTTCAATGGGGCTCAGGGAGAGTCACTTCATTGCTTCGGCCATGGAGTCTGACGGAGATGAGGCAATACTGTACCGCATGCCTTTTACAGGAGTATCAGCCATTCTTGCCGGAGCTGAGAGAGGCAGGACCGGGGATGAGTGGGTGACCTTCGCAAGGACATACATGATCTTCTCCTCATCACCAGATGTTCTTGCCTCTGTACTGAGAGAATCGGACAGGGAGAACACCCTTATAAATGACCCGGGCTTCCGGGAGATGGAAAAGACACTGCCCACGAAGAGCTCATTTATTTTCTGGTCATCCGGCGCTGCCCTGAAGGAGCTTGCAACTGAATACCTGAAGCCTGAGGCAGCATCATCCCTGAATCAGGGGGATCTGTCAGCCATAAATGGGATCGGGGTAAGCCTTACCCCCAGCAATGACATGATTTACACGAGCCTGTCCGTCAGATACGAAGCCGGGGAACTGCAGGGAGGACGACGTTCTGATCCACACGGGGGGTCACCGGCGGCTGCCGGGGCCAGTCCTGCAACCGCGGCGCCGGCTGGCACAGCGGAGCAGGCTCCCGCAACCCATGCAGACACCGCTGCGCTGAAGCTGCTGTGGAGGGTGAAGCTGGAGGCAGAACCGGCAGTCAATCCCTTCTTCTTCACAAATCACAACACCGGTGCAACCGAGATATTCATCCAGGACAGCAACAACAACGTCTACCTGGTCAGTTCCTCAGGAAAGATATTATGGAAGGCTGCAATCAGGGAGAAGATCACCGGAGAGGTCTTCATGATTGACTACTACAGAAACGGGAAGCTGCAGCTGCTGTTCACAGGACGGGACTATATCCATCTCATTGACCGGAACGGCAACTATGTGGACAAATTCCCCGTAAAGATGCGTTCACCGGCGTCAAACACACTTGCTGTGTTCGACTATGAAAACAATAAGGATTACAGGCTGTTCATCGCCGGAGAGGATCGCAAGATCTATGCGTATGACCGTTCCGGCACACCTGTAAGGGGCTGGAACCAGTTCTCCGTCAGGGGCAGGGTGATTGATCCGGTGGCCTTCTTCAGGGTCAGGAGCAAGGACTACCTGTTTGTGTCTGATGACCAGGCAGTATATGTGCTTGACCGTACAGGAAATATCAGGGTGGCTCACCAGGAGCCCCTGGTGAAGGCCCGGGGATCAGCAGCAGGTCTCACCGGAGGAAGTGACCCTGAAATCATCTTCGCTGCCCCCGACGGTGCAACGGTCAGGCTCAGTTTCGACGGTACCGCGGCGAGAGACACGGTTACCGGCCTCTCCGCCGCGCATAAAACAGGTTTTGCTGATATTGACGGTGACAACATGACTGACCGCATCACCCTTGATCAGGGCACTGTCAGAGCCTACGGCAGCAGCGGCACCAGACTCTGGTCCTACAGCACCGGAGGAACGGAGCTGCGCGGTCCCTGGTTCCTCAGCACCGGTTCAGGCGAGAGGAGAACAGCGGTATATGATGCCGGACGGGGGATGCTTCATCTTATAGGCAGGAACGGCACTGCAGCCAGCGGATTCCCGCACAGGGCCGGACCCTTCTTCAATACCGGCAGGGTCACAAATAAGAGTACATGGAATCTCATTGTTAATGAGGGTGATACATACTTATGTAATTACGAACTTATTCCCGCGTCAAAATAACCTACTGATATGAGAAGGATGATTTCTATGCTGCTTCTGTTGCTGACAGCGACATTTGCAGCCAATGCGCAGACGAGCCAGGCTCTCTATTTCATGAATATTCCGCAGGCCAGCACCCTGAACCCCGCCCTGAAGCCCACAGGAAGGGTTTACCTGGGGCTGCCGGGCATTTCAGATATCTCAGTCAGGGTAGACAACAACTTCCTGGATGTTTCCAATCTCTTTACCGGTGGAATCATCTCAGACTCCACCCTGGCCTTCCTCGAGGAGAGTGAATGGCTGAAGGATTTCGTCAACGGGCTGGGTGACAACAATTCACTGGAGCCGCAGGCAGGCATCAGGCTCTTTGGCCTGGCCTTTACGGTGAAGGATGATCTCCGTATAACCTTTGACATCACGGAGCGGGGGGAGGCAAATATCGTCTTTCCGGGTGACCTGCTGAGGCTGGGGCTTCAGGGCAACGAGGGATTCATAGGCCAGTCCATCGATCTTTCATCGCTGAGGTCAGATGCAAGCATATGGCAGGAATATGGCATCGGAGCTTCTAAAAACGTCACCTCTAACCTGAGGGTGGGTGCACGCGTAAAGGTATTGTCCGGTGTGGCTTCGGCATACCTTGCCAACAGGGGCGTAACCCTCACGGTGAATGACGATTATACCCACACCGTCAATGCCGATATGGCAATCAACATAAGCGCCCCGGTTAACTTCATCACTGAGTCCGACGGTACAATTCATGGTGCCGAGGTTGATGAAACCCGTTTTGATGACGGCCGCAACACAATTAAATACCTGACGGAGATGGCCAATCCGGGACTGGGTATTGACCTCGGGGCCGAATACAGGTTCAATGATAAACTCGCCGTTTCAGCAGCAGTCACTGATCTCGGTTTCATAAAGTGGAAGAGAGACCGTCAGGATATCACGGTCAATACTACCTTCGATTTCAACGGCCTGACGATGCAGGACGTATACGATGAGAGCCTCGACTTCGGGGAGCTGCTCAACTGGACGCTGGATACTCTTCAGAATGCTGCAGTGCTGGATAAATCGGCCCCGGCATATACATACACCCTGCCTGCAACTGCGACCCTGGCGTTCAGCTATACGCCGGTGAAGTTCTTTACGGCCGGGTTGCTCTCCACGACGCGGTTCGAAGGCAAGCAGGTGCGCCAGGCGCTGACCCTCTCCGGAAATTTCAATTTTGGAAATGTATTTTCAACCACCCTCGCCTATACAGCTGCCAACAGGCGCTATGACAACCTGGGTTTCGGATTTGCCATCAGGGGCGGATTCATGCAGTTTTTTGCACTCGTGGACAATGTGCCTGTCAAATTCACAAGTGTAACTCACGAAGGGAAAAACTACAGGATACCGGAAAACTGGAATACAGTGCATGCCAGGCTAGGTCTTAACCTGGTCTTCGGAAACAAGGTGAAGGATAAGCTTCCTGCCCTGCTCTAGCGGTTATTTTGACGATTCCTTCAGCTGTCTTGCCAGCGAATTGGCAAAGACAAAGTCATTGAGTATCCTGCAGTCTGACTGCAGGATTTCGTTCCTGTTTCCTTCCCAGCACTTCTGGCCCTCCTCGATGAAGATTATCTTCTCGCCGTTCTCCATTACCGAGTTCATGTCGTGGGTGTTGACTATTGTTGTCATGTTCAGCTCGACAGTTATCTCCCTGATCAGCTCGTCAATGACGATTGAGGTTTTCGGATCGAGTCCTGAGTTGGGCTCATCGCAGAAGAGGAACCTGGGTTTCAGTACTATAGCCCTTGCAATTGCAACACGTTTTTTCATCCCGCCGGAGAGCTCTGAAGGGAAAAGCCTGTTTGAGTTGACGATGTTCACCCTGTCAAGGCAGAAATTGACCCTTTCGAGCTTCTCTTCAGGTGACATTGATGTGAACATGTCAAGTGGGAACCTTACATTGTCCTCCACTGACATGGAGTCGAAGAGGGCGCTGCCCTGGAAGAGCATTCCCATCTGCTGCCTGATTGCCTTTCTCCCCCTAAAGTCGAGGCCGGTGAAAAGCACATCGTTATACCAGATCTTACCCTCATCAACATCGAGCAGGCCCACGAGGCATTTCAGAAAAACGGTTTTTCCCGATCCGCTCTTGCCAATGATCAGGTTTGTCTTGCCCGGTTCGAAGACTGCTGATATATCGTTCAGCACCTTACGGTCACCGAAGGACATTGATATGTTTTCTGCCCTGATCATGACAGTAGAAGCTGAGTCAGGATGACGTTGAAGAGCAGGAGGGTTACGCTGCTGTATACAACAGCCTTTGTACTCGCGCGGCCCACCTCGAGAGATCCGCCCTCGACAAAATATCCCTGGTGCGCTGAAATCGTGGTAATAATGAAGGCAAAGATGACTGTCTTTATCAGGGAGTAGGTTATGTAGTAAGGGATGAAGGCGTACTGTATTCCGTAGATATAGTCCTGCGATGTGATAACTCCGGCTGTTGTTCCCACCAGCCATCCTCCCAGGATGCCTGTTATTATGCTGATCAGGGTAAGAAAGGGGTTGAACAGAACTGTTGCCACAACCTTGGGGAGGATGATGTACGAGGCAGAATTCACGCCCATAAGTTCCATGGCATCGATCTGTTCCGTCACCCGCATTGTACCTATCTCGGATGCTATGCTGGATCCGACTTTGCCTGCCAGGATCAGTGCTACTATTGTGGAGGAGAACTCAAGGATGATTGAGTCTCTTGTACCAAGCCCTATCAGGTAAGTAGGATAAATGGGGTTTTCGGTGTTGTATGCGGTTTGCAGGGCGAGCACTGCTCCCATGAAGAAGGATATGATCATTACAATACCTATTGACCGCAGCCCCAGGTTCACCAGTTCCTTTACTGTCTGGTGATAATACATGGAATGCTTCTCGGGTCTGGCGAATACCTTCCCCATCAACATCCAGTAAGAGCCGAAGCCTGAAAGAAATCTGAACATAGGTGCCGATTGTCAGCCCAAATTTAACAATAATTCACCTGACATGAGCCTGCGCCGGTTTTCAGGTTAGGTTTTTATATATTTGCTGAAGTGCAAAGTCATCACTATTGGTTATGAAAAATCGCTATTTGCTCATCATGGCCGGCGGTATCGGAAGCCGGTTCTGGCCACTCAGCCGGAAGGAGAAGCCCAAGCAGTTCCTTGATATTCTTGGTACGGGGGAGACCCTGATCCAGATGACCTATCGCCGGTTCCGCGGTATCTGTCCTCCGGAGAATATTTATGTGGTGACCAATGAAGACAGCAGTGAGACGGTTGTCAGTCAGCTAGGGATAGATCCAGGGCATGTCCTGGCTGAGCCGCTGAGGCGCAACACTGCCCCGTGCATCGCCTACGGAGTCTTCCGGATTATGTCCGAGAATCCTGATGCGGTGATAGCCGTTACACCCTCTGATCACCTCATTACGAAGGAGGATGAGTTCAGGAATGTGATGAATGAGGCTTACAGGTTTGCCTCGGAGAATGATGCCCTTCTCACACTCGGCATCAGGCCTGACCGTCCGGAGACCGGTTACGGTTACATCCAGGCCTACACACAACAGACAGTCAGCGGATACGAGAGCCTGCACAAGGTGAAGGCTTTCACAGAGAAGCCGCAGCTGGCCCTGGCCAGGAAATTCATCGAGAGCGGTGATTTTTACTGGAACAGCGGAATTTTCATATGGAGGGCAAGTACGGTTCTTGAGTCCTATGTAAGGCATCTGCCTGACATCTTCCACACCTTCAATGAGGGTAAGGAGCTCTTCAGCACCCCGGCGGAGAAGGATTTCATCACAAATGCATATGCTCAGTGCAGCAGCATCTCGGTCGATTACGGGATCATGGAGAAAGCGGATAACGTTTATGTTATCTGCACTGACCTTGGCTGGTCAGACCTCGGAACATGGAGCTCGCTCTACATGCATTCGGCACATGACAAAAATGACAATGCGGCAGTTAACTCCCTGGCGTTCACATACAATTCAGAGGGTAACATCATCAGCCTCCCGGAGGGGAAGGTGGCGGTGGTGCAGGGTCTTGATGACTATATAATCATTGACAGCGGTGATGTGCTGCTGATAGTACAGCGTGAGCAGGAGCAGAATATCAAACTATACCTTGAGGATGTCAGCCGGGAGACCGGGGATAAGTATCAGTGACAGGACTCCCTGGCAGTTCCCGGTCACGGAGAAGCGGTTCCACCGGGAAGGGATCATATAAAAAGCAAAGAGACAGGTCTTCAGGCCTGTCTCTTTCGCTTGGTTCAGAGCGATCTCTTAGTATTCCCAGAGATCCTGCTCAAAGTTGAAAATCTCGTTTTTGATCCTTTCCGCTTCGAATATCTGAGACGGGCCCATCTTGTACTGGTTGATTGACCTGTCGTCATAGACGTTTGATTCGGCAACGATGTACCCGTCAAACCTGCGCTGAAGCATCAGGTCCTCGAAGGAAATCCGCTGTGCGTCATTGTAGCTGTTAAAGGCTTCATGTGTTGCAAGAGCCTGTCTCACATCCTCATATCTTATCCAGAAGAGACGTCTCTTGACAAGCCGTGAGGTGATCTGGTCATAGCCCATGTAGATGGGGCAGATGCCGATGATGCGTACGTCAAGGCGCGAATGCTTTTTGTCGAAGAACCACTCTTCAAGAACCATCAGCTGTTTGATGTCTGCCGGGTTTTCCATGTTGGTGACCGTTGAGTCCACCTCCATTCCGGCAGCATTGATGACTGTGATTGTGAGGGTATCGCGGTTCATCTTGGCAGCGATATCGTTGTACGTTGTAGGTACAGTCATCGCGTCACCGTCAGTAGCCGTGACCTTTCCCGAGAGGATCTCGTTGAGAAGGATACCCGAGAGGTTCATCCTGCCGTCAGACATTTCCGATGTGAAGCGGTTCTGGGCTGCATCGTACTTCAGTGACGGGTAGTAGAGGTTCAGGTTCATCTTCTCCCTCAGGTCAATTATCCGGTACAGTCTTTTGGACCAGATGACGTCTGATTCATTGAGATAGGTATAATTTACCTTCTGGTTATCGGGCATCTGCTTTGTGTAGATGTCACCGAATGACTGGGCCATTGCTCCCGTGCAAAACAGGATGGCTGCGAGGCCTGCCAGAATTCTTCTGCTCATGGTTGTATCTTCTGTTGTTAGTTAATCTTCAGAATGATCGGGTTAAGGTCCCTGGTTTTGCCGTCGGGGCCCACTGCCTTGATCTTTTCTATAATGAGTTTCTGTCCGGCGCGCAGGTTTGCGATAAGGCTCTTCTGCTTGTCGGTAAGTCTGTTGTTTGATGATTCAGCTGTGATCTCGTAGCCCTTGTCATTGACTGAGACTGTGAAGCCGGTTACAGTGTATGTAAGGTCGAACTCGAAGTTCTCGAGGACGGCGGTTACTACCTGCTGGGCGGCTGCCACGCTCTTGAGCACATTACCTTCCTTCATGTTGGCGAACCGTGCCTCTGGGTCAGGAAGTCTTCTCACCCTGAACTCCACGGCCGGGAATGTCTGCACCTTACCGTCGATGTTGGCAGATACGATTATCTGTGCGTTCTGGCCTACCGTACGGGGCTGTGCAACATATTCGCCGCGGTAATCCTTGTATTTGCCCTTCTTGATGTCACCGTTTGTCATGCGGACAGTAAGCTTGTCCGATCCGACGCCCGGGACTGAGATGTCAAGGGGGTTCTGTATACCCTGGTAGAGTACGTTCATGGCGGTGGGAGAGACCACAACGTTGGGCATGCCCACTGAGTACTTCTGATCGAAGTTGTAGGTGCGTACGCTGCCGTCCGGTGCCTTCATCCTGATAACGCCTCCCCATGACTTCTCACCAACGGAGCCGGCTCTTACGCTGTAGACGCCCCTTCCTGAGGCATCGATAGGTATCTTCGTGGCCGAACCGGATGGCTCGTATGTCATGGTTCCGTCAGGATTGGGTTTGCTTGTATAGGGGCCAACGAAAATCTCGAGATCCTGGGTTGTGTCAGTAGCTGCCACGAACACCTTGGCTTCGTATACATTCCCCTGCATCACGTACGATGTGTTTGTAGTAACTGTAGGAATAATGTTGTTGAACCTGAAAGAGCCTGCGTCAATCTGGGTATAGAGGAAGTTGAGTACGTCAGTCTCGGCGTTCCTTACGTCGACCTGCATCTTGGAGAGGATGGTGATCACTGCAACAAGCGGCAGGGTCTGGAAGTTGGCATTGACCCAGTTTTCAGTTCCGGTACCTTCAAGGTTCATCGGATCGTCAGTGTTGAGGATATCCATTAATGACTGTTCTGCAGACATATCCTTGCCTTCGAGCATATCAATAAGCACTGCGCGGAAATCCTCGATCTGAGCCTTGAGGTCATTCCCCTTGCCATCCTGGTTTGCACCTATGAGTATTTCGGAGGGGATGTTGTTCTCGTCGATCTTCTTTACCTTGGTGATATCAATCTGGCCGTCGGGAAGGAGAGCCTCCGATTCCGGACCTTCTGCAGTTGTAATAATTTCAACCTTCAGATCCTGGATATAGTTATAGAGTTCATCAGCGCGGTCCTTGACCTCGTATGCCTTCACCCTCCAGGCTTCCGCCTTCTCAGGATTCTCCTCTGCCGCTGCCCTGAATGCTGCATAGGTGATATCATTCTTTTTGATATAGTTGGCAGTGGTTTTGGTAAGGCTCAGGTCAACCTTCTTGAAAGCCTCCACTGCCTCCTTTGAGACGTTTAGAGCGAGCATAGCTGTCAGGATGAGATACATCATCCCGATCATCTTTTGCCGCGGGGTCTCTTTTCCCTTAGACATTTGCGGATAGTTTAGTAGTTAGCAGATATATTGATGAACTCAACATTACTTCACGTTCATTGCAGCAAGCATGTTGCCGTAAACATTGTTCAGTGAGCCGAGGTTTTCGTTCAGTTTGGCAACCTGTTCGCGATATTTCTTCGTGTCGTCTGCTGAACCGGAGAGGTCTTTCATGAGTCCCTCGATACCTTTGTATACTACTTCGGTGCTCTTCACATGGTCATTGGCGCCGCGCAGCTGCAGTTCATAGGCTGCATTGAGGGCAGAGAGGTTCTTGTTGAGAGCCTCGAGCTTCTCATGGTATGATCTGCCGCCTGTCTCAATTGTCTTTGACGATTCGCCTATGGCCTGGTATACCGAGCTTGTGTCAGTCATTGACCTGGCGGTCTGCCTGACTGATTCGGAGAGACCCTGAAGTGATTCGTTGGCCTTTCTGATTGTTGTGGCATACTCATTGGTGGTGGCAGCCAGGTCACCCATCGCATTGAAATTGTTCGTTGTCTCGGTGAGCTTTTTCAGGCCCGAGCTGAGTCTGTCAAACACATCGGGTGTGATGCCTGCGTCAGCCAGCATCTTGTCGAACTGCGAGAGTCCTGCTCCGCCGCCGTAGCCACCGCCACCGCCGCCAACAGCTGCAAATCCGATCTCTTCTCCCGAGTAGTTCGGGTCAAGCTGCGGGTAAACCAGTTTCCAGTCCGGTTCCTCCTTGAGCGGCTCAAAGGCCGAGAAGAAGAAGATTATTGCTTCTGTGATAAGACCCACAGAGAGGAGTAATCCTGCGTACGGATAGTGCTGGATTTTAAAGAGAGCACCGATTATCACGACTGATGCACCCCAGCCGTAAAGTTTGGACATGAATCCTTTCCACTTACTAGTATGAACAATTTCCGAGAGGCCCATATGATTAATATTTAAGGTTAACGATATTAGTTATTTACTCCGATATAAGTTCTGACATTGCGGAACCCGACAAACGATTTTGTTGAGTCCTGGTATTCGTAATCCCTTGATGATGTCTGGAGGAAGAGAGCGATATCCTTCCATGAGCCTCCCCTGATGACCTTGCGCTTGAGCACGGGAGGATCATCCGGACGGGCATTGTATTCATAATCAGGGTTAAGGTCATGCGTGAAGACGTATGATGAGGGGTGGTATGCGCAGGAGGTCCATTCGGCCACGTTGCCTGCCATATCAAACAGTCCGTATTCGTTGGGTTCGAAGGAGGCCACCTTGATTGTGTAGACGGCTCCGTCGTCTATGTAGTTACCGCGCAGGGGCTTGAAGTTTGCCAGGAAGCAGCCCTGGTAGTTGCGGGTGTAGGGTCCGCCCCAGGGATACATCGAGAGATCAAGACCGCCGCGGGCAGCATATTCCCATTCTGTCTCCAGCGGGAGACGGTAGTTATGAACGTCTGCTATGCCCTGGGCACGCAGGTGCTCGTTCATGAAGTTGGTACGCCAGACGCTGAAGGCGCGGGCCTGTACCCATGAGACGCCTACAACAGGATAGTCATCATAGCCAGGATGCCAGTAATACAGTGTTGCCCACGGTTCATTGAATGAATAGGTGAAGTCCCTTATCCATGCAAGTGTGTCAGGATAGATATTGACAACATGATGCATTATGAAGGAGGAGCGGTCAACCACATCCTTTGTGTTGCCCTCGAGGTCAGTGACAGTACCCTCGTACTTGCCGTCCTTGTAGTTGTATCTTGCCTTGGCTGCCTGCTTGTAGTCAACCCAGAAGTATGAGTAGTTCAGAAGCCGGGTATCCCACTGCTTGTTGCCGTTGAATCTCTCCTCAGGCGGGTAGTACATTGACTCGGCCACCGCAAGGACATTCTCATCTTCCCAGTCGATCTCCTCATCCCAGTTCAGTACATTGGGCTCAAGGACGTTACCCTCCTCGTCAGTCCTGAAGAACTCGTAACCCTCGATTCCTTCCTCTCCAAGCTTGGTCCGGAGGATGGAGTCACGCACCCAGTAGGTGAACTGACGGTATTTATTATTGGTGATCTCTGTCTGATCCATCCAGAAAGCTTCTACCGTTACTGTTTTGGAGATGCTGTTCATGGCCCGCAGAGGATCCTGGTCACTTGGTCCCATGACAAAGGAACCGGCAGGGATGAATGCCATCTCAAACGGCTCCGGCTCATAGAACTTCTTCCTTCCCTGAACACCGGTCAGCTCGCCGGACTCGTACGAGCCGCAGCTACTCAAAATCAGGATTAATGTAAGAGCTAAAAGGGTTACCTTTTTCATAGACTCATTAATTTAAAATATGCAAGTAATCTTATTTTTTCTGTGCTGTTTCTCAGAGGAAACGGATACTCCTGTACCTTGAGGTGCTCTTCCCCAGACCGAGGTCGAAGCTGTAGGAGACCATGAACTCGTGTGAGCCGCTGGTTCCTTTCCTGATCTCCGATACCGGGAAGTCATATCCATATCCAACCTTTAAACCGTTATACAATTCTATGCCTGCGAATCCTGTGATTGCGTCACTTATCCTGTAAGAAACGCCACCCCATATCTTTTTATTGTATCTAACCATTCCTGTGGCTAAATATTGTGTTGCGGCACCGTCATTGACGATAAAAACAGAGGGAATAAGCTCGAAGGCCGGGTTAGGGAGCTGCAGGTAGTATCCGGCTGTGAGATAGTATTCGCGGCTGACATAAGTGGCTGTCTCCGAATATTTTATTTTAGGCTGGTTGAGGTGCGTCACCGAAAAGCCGGCGTAATAGTTGAGCCCCTGGTAGTAGACTCCGGCTGAAATGTCCATTGCAACAAAAGATTCATCATTTTCAGGTATCAGCGGGTCTCCCGCGGGAGGGGTATGCCCGGGTCCTGAGGGGATGTACCACTCCGGCGAAATTGTCTTGTTGAGAACCCCGGCACTTATGCCTGCCCCGAGGGTTCCTGTTCCGATCTGTAAAAGATAAGAGTATGAGAGGGCAAAATCAATGTCATTGCTGAATCCGTACTTGTCTGCAGCGACAAGCAGGCCGGCGCCGCTGCGAAGACCGAAGAGGCTGAACGGCATGTTGACATTGAATATCATTGTGGAGGGTGCCCCGGGAAAGCCAACCCATTGCTGGCGCGTGAGGGCGGTGGCTGTTATCATCCCAGTCATTCCCGAATAACCGGGGTTGTAGGTCTGGGTGTTGAACATGTAGTTGCTAAACACAGCGTCCTGCTGTCCCGAGACGATGCTGACCGGGATGATCAATGCGAGGATGATGGTCCTGATTTTCTTCATATTCAGGGTGCTTGTATTAGCCCTTCAC
>JAEYZD010000061.1 GCA_023430725.1 Bacteroidota bacterium
ATCAAGCACTGAACGGTATGATGTGTTGTCAGAAGAGCGCAGATCAGCCACGATCCCGGACGAATGATCAATCTGCCTTTCAAGCAGGGTGTAACTGAGCTTGAGCTCATCAACTTTCTGCTGCAGAAGCTCTTCCTTTGGTGAACCGAAAAAATGATTGAATATCAGACTGTAAAAGAGTGTTGCAACAACGGACAATGCCATCCACACGGAAAACCTTACAAGCTTCTCTCCCAGCTTTCTCCTGTGGTGTGTAAATTGCAGACTTACAGTGTCAAAAACGTAATTTTTCTTTCTCAGCATCAGCAGACCGGTGGATCAGCCACCATTTTAAGATGACATTTCTGTAAACGTGAAATATTTGCTTTAATTTTACGCACCCAATCCAAAATAGTTTCAAAACAGGCGCAAAGAGCTTAAAATGAAGGCTAACGAGATAAGAGAAGAGTTCCTCAGTTTCTTCAGGTCGAAGGAACACAGAATAGTGCCCTCGGCACCCATGGTGATAAAAAATGATCCGACGCTTATGTTCACAAACGCCGGAATGAACCAGTTCAAGGATATTTTCCTCGGCAACCAGCCGGCCAAATACAGGAGGGTGGCCAACTCTCAGAAATGCCTGCGGGTGTCGGGCAAGCACAATGACCTGGAGGAGGTGGGGCTTGACACCTACCATCATACAATGTTCGAGATGCTGGGCAACTGGTCGTTCGGCGACTACTTCAAGAAGGAGGCGATTGAGTGGGCCTGGGAGTTTCTTACCGGCCGTCTCGGAATTCCCGCAGAGCGAATCTATGCAACCGTCTTCGAGGGTGACCCGGTGGAGGATGTGCCGCGTGACGACGAAGCCGCATCGTACTGGATGAAATGCTTTCCCGGTCTCGAAAACCACATTCTTGACGGATCGAAGAAGGATAATTTCTGGGAGATGGGTGAGACGGGACCCTGCGGACCCTGCTCGGAGATCCATGTTGACATCAGGTCGGAAAGCGAGAGGGCAGCAACCCCCGGCCATCTCCTTGTCAACAAGGGACACCCGCTTGTGATTGAGATATGGAATCTAGTGTTCATACAGTATAACCGCCGTGCAGGCGGCGAGCTCGAGCTGCTGCCTGACAGGCACGTTGACACCGGGATGGGCTTCGAGCGTCTCTGCATGGTCATTCAGAAAAAGCAGTCGAACTATGACACGGATGTCTTCCGGCCGCTGCTGGCTGCTTCAGCCTCAGTGACAGGCAAACCCTACGGTGAGAAGACAGAATGGGATATCGCCCACAGGGTCATCGCGGACCATCTCCGCACGGTCTCCTTCTCCGTTGCCGACGGTCAGCTTCCGTCAAACAACAGGGCCGGTTATGTAATCAGGAGAATCCTCCGCAGGGCAGTAAGGTACGGATACACCTCCCTGGGCATGTCCGAACCCTTCATCTATAAACTGCTCCCGGCACTGGTTGAATCGATGGGCAGCCACTACCCCGAACTAACAGCACAGCAGGATCTGATATCAAAAGTCATACATGAAGAGGAACAGGCATTTCTCAAAACACTCGGCAAAGGGCTGAGGATGATTGAAAGGCTGGTAGACTCCCTCAGGCGGGATGGGAAAAAGACATTCCCCGGCAGCGATGCCTTTGAACTTTTCGACACATACGGGTTCCCGGTCGACCTCACACAGCTTATCCTCAGGGAGAACGGCATGACGCTTGATGAGGAGGCATTTAAAAAAGAACTCAACGCCCAGAAGGAGCGGTCCAGGGATGATGCCGCCGTGACGGCCGGTGACTGGGTCATCATCCATGACACTGATAGCACCGTTTTTACCGGTTATGACCGCACTGAAGACACTGTGCGGATTGCCCGTTACAGGAGAGTCACCTCGCGCGGTCGCGAAGCCTTTCAGCTGGTATTTGACAGGACACCCTTCTACGCCGAATCCGGCGGCCAGACAGGCGACAAGGGGTATATCGAAGGTGCAGGAGGAAGGATCAGCATCACTGATACAGTAAAGGAAAACAACCTTATTATACATATTGCATCAGCCATTCCGCCGGATCCCTCAGCCCCATTCAGGGCTGTGGTTGACGCAACGGCCAGGCAGGATACGGCAAACAATCACACTGCCACCCATCTCATGCACCATGCCCTTCGTGAAGTACTTGGAAGTCATGTTGAGCAGAAAGGATCACTGGTGACACCGGAGCGACTCCGGTTCGACTTCAGCCACTTCCGTCAGGTGACACAGGAAGAGCTTGCGGCTGTTGAACAAAAGGTCAACGAAATGATCATGAGGAACATTCCTTCGCAGGTGCACAATGACACACCCATGGCGGAGGCCCGCAGCATGGGGGCCATCGCCCTTTTCGGAGAGAAATACGGCGACAGGGTCAGGGTGGTTGCCTTCGGCGACTCGGTTGAGCTGTGCGGCGGAACACACGTCGACCATACCTCGCGCATAGGACTCTTCAGGATTGTCTCCGAAGGAGCTGTCGCCGCAGGCGTAAGAAGGATAGAGGCAGTTACCGGAAGGAATGCAGTCAGCTATATAAATGAAAAACTGAAGATCCTTGACGAGATCACCACGCTGCTCAGGAGCACCGGCAACCCGGTTGTGAATATCACGAAGCTTATGACAGAGAATGCGGCTCTCAGGGGCACGGTAGAAAAGCTGCAGCAGACAGCTGCTTCCGCCGCGCGCCATGAACTGGCAGCCAGGGCTGAGAGTGCCGGAGAATGCCGCATCTACTCAGGGGTGCTGGAAAATACGCAGGCCGATACACTTAAGAACATTGCACATCAGATCAGGCAGTCGGATGACTGCAGTATCGTTGTAATCGGCTCGGAATATGACGGTAAGGTCTCACTCGTTATCGGTATCGGAGACAGGGCAGCAAGCCTGACCGGACTCAATGCAGTTGAAATGATCAAAACCGTCTCGGGGGAGATCAGCGGCGGAGGCGGCGGACAGCCACAGCTCGCAACTGCCGGTGGCAAGAGACCCGAAGGGCTCCCGGCCGCAATTTCAAAGGCCGTAGCCACAGCAAAGGTGAAGCTCTGAAAAAGACCTCGGGCACGTTCGAAAGCATGTCTTTCTGACATAATTCTTATAATTCTAAATATCAATCTTTTGGACAGTAATAGCATTGACTGCCCATCCATTTGCATATATTGTTCGAAATTCATAATCTTGTATCACTAATCCTTATACTGTTTTAATGGAAGTTACAAGAACCTTTGACCTGGTGGACCTTGGGTATAAGGTCTGTCCGCGTGAGGTTATGTTCGGCGGCAAGCACGGAAATGAGTGGATAACCTATTCAACCGAAGCTGTAAGGGAGCTTACCGACCTCTTCTCGTGCGGGATGATGGCTCTCGGTTACAAAAAGGGTGACCACATTGCAACAATCACCCCGAACAAACCCGAATGGAACATGGTTGACCACGGCCTGGCACAGGCCGGCATGATTCACGTACCGGTTTATCCCACAATCGGTCATGAGGAGTACACCTTCATTCTCAATCACTCAGAGGTAAAGGCTGTGATAATCGGCAGCAGGCAGATCTGGAACAAAATAGCACCGATTGCCTCTGCCATCCCGACTATCAGGGAACTCTTCTCATTTGATGCCGTGAACGGGCTGAAAACCTTTGCCGATATTGTAGAGGAGGGACGCAGGAACAGGGAAAGATTCATGCCTGAGCTGGTTTCTGTAAGGGATGCGATTAAACCTGCAGACCCTGTGACAATAATTTATACGTCAGGTACGACGGGCAGTCCCAAGGGAGTGGTTCTTTCACACAAGAATCTGGTTACAAATGCAATAGCCACAAGCACAGCCCATGAATTCGGCCTCGGATACCGGGCGCTGAGTTTCCTGCCGCTGTGCCACGTCTATGAGCGGATGATGAACTACCACTTCCAGTACAAGGGAACAAGCATCTATTACCTTGAGAATATGGCCGTCATTGCTGATACAATGAGGGAGATAAAGCCTCATATTGCGAACACCGTTCCACGCCTCCTCGAAAAGATTTATGACAATATTATAAACAAGGGGAAGAACCTTCCCTGGCTGAAAAAGCAGATATTTTTCTGGGCAGTGACCCTGGGACTGAAGTTCAGACTGACCGGAAACACCAGGTTTTACAAATTCAGGCTTGGCATAGCCAGGCGGCTGGTCTTCAACAAGTGGAGAGAAGCCCTGGGCGGTGAACTCAGGGTACTTGTCTCCGGCGGTGCCGCCCTGCAGTCGCGCCTCGAGCGCATCTTCTGGGCAGCCGGCATTCCTGTTCTGCAGGGCTACGGCCTCACCGAGACATCACCTGTGATTGCAGTCAACCCATTCCGCATCCCTGACATCAGGTTCGAAACAGTCGGTCCGGTCCTTGACGGCGTTGAGGTCAGGATAGCTGACGACGGAGAGATACTGTGCAAGGGACCGAATGTGATGCTGGGATACTTCAAGGATCCGGAGATGACCGGGCAGGTCATTGATGCAGACCGTTGGTTCCATACCGGTGACATAGGGAGGATGGAGGATGGCAGGTTCCTTCGGATCACTGACCGCAAGAAGGAGATGTTCAAGCTCTCCGCCGGCAAATACATCTCACCGCAGGTGATTGAAAACAGGCTCAAGGAGTCAATATTCATTGAACAGGCAATGGTCATCGGAGAAAATGAGAAGTTTGCAAGTGCACTCCTCTCCCCGAACTTCACCTTCCTCCATGACTGGTGCACAATTCACAGGATACAGTACCGCGACAATACAGACCTGGTTGAAATCCCGGAGGTCATTGAACGCTTTGCACGTGAGGTGCATGAGGTGAACAGAAGCCTCGGCGAGTTCGAACAGATCAGGAGATTCAGGCTGGTTACCGAAGAATGGACCCCCCAGACGGGCGAGCTCTCTCCCACCCTGAAGCTCAGGAGGAATATTCTGATGGAACGTTACAGCCATGTAATACATGAGATTTACTCGTCAAAGGACAAAGGGACAGTGGTTGACAAGGTAGTCGGGGTGATACGCAATGGCGTCAGCGGCATACTCAGGAACCTCCCGAAGGTCTGATTGCCCTGTGGCTCACGGGACGGAGGGATAATTTTTATAACTTTGTCATCCGAAATGACCAGGTACTTATCCATACCGCTGTTTGCCATTGCAGCCGTACTTGCTGCAAGTCTCCCCTCCTGCTCGGTGCAGCCATGCTATGAAGACACCAACCCGACGCTGAATACACTGCTCCTCGTCAGCGGTACAGGAGAAACCGCTGAGGCAGATTCGCTGAGGGTCTATACCTACCGCGAGACCGATACCCTAAGGTTTATTGACTCAAATACAACCTCTTTCTTTTCGGTGCCGCTTGATCCTGACAGCGACCAGTCTCTCTTCCTCATCACCCTAAACGGTGTTACTGATACCGCGGTCATCCGTTACAACCGCCGTCCGCACCTGGTCTCACCTGAGTGTGGCTACACCCTGGTGAGTGATATCACAGGACTGAAGACAACCCACAACATAATTGACACACTTATAATCGAGAACAGAAGCGTAACCCTGAATGGCGAAACAAACCTGCATCTTTTTTATTAGTCTCTTCCTTCTGGGGAGTCATGCCGTCCGGTCCCAGGATACGGTCACTGTCCCGTTGCATATAAGGGCAGGCTTCGATCTCTCAGGCCCGGTCCTTAACTTCCTGGACAAGGACCTCATCAGCTACGGTGTCCTCGGTTCGGTTGACATCAACTCTGCAGTGGCGGTTGCTGCCGGATTCAGGTACTCTTCCTTCAGCTCGTCAGGGGTACTCTATGATTTCAACAGCCGCGGGCTGAGCATCACTGCCGGCGCCGATTATAATTTCGTCAAGGCGAATGTTGCAAGAGGGAAGTATTATGCCGGCATCGGGATGCGCTACGGCCTCAGCTTCTACAACGAAGAGGCCCCGATGATATCCTACACAAATGAATGGGGTACGGGTGCGACTTCTGTCCCTGCCGCCAGTCATACAGGACACTTCCTGGAGCTCACCCCGGGTGTTCGGGCAGAGCTTTTCCCCGGAATGACAATCGGATGGAATCTCTACATGCGGCTCCTAGTAAGCGCCGGAGCCGGAAAAGACCTTAAGCCAGTATGGATGCCCGGTTACGGTGCCGGAACAAGAGGAATGTCAACAGCTGCTGAATATTTCATCTCAGTCTCTATCCCGTACAAAAAGATCAAGGTGTTCATCAAACCCCGCGTCCAGCAATCAGAAGATGATGAGGAGACAGAGGGTGAAAACAATCAGACAGGAACGGGAAACAGGGGATTCAATAACGGATTCTGACAGTTTACGACTACGACTGTTTCTGTCCTCCTCTTCCGGAATTCACTTTTGCCATCATAGCCCTGTGCACCGGTAACGTCAATGCAGTACGTCAGACCCTGTTCTCAGGCATCGATCCTTTCCGGTGACTCATGATAAACAATCCCATGAAAGTCAGGAAACCGTTCACCAGCAACAACTCGAACCCGAACTTGTAGCCATTGAACAGTTCCTCGGAGAAATGGCTCAGGATATAACAGATCACGGGTGACAGAATTGCGACCCAAGGCGTGTACCTGTCCCTCACTGTTCTGGTTGTAAACAACCCGAAGGTATACAGTCCCAGCAGCGGCCCGTATGTGTACCCGGCAATAGTAAAGAGTTTGTCAATTATCGCGCGGTCATTCATCTCCCTGAATATCAGTATGCATATGAAGAAGATCAGGGCGAAGGAAAAATGAACCGAGTACCTGATCCTTGTCTTCCTGGTGTTGTCCATCTCAGTCTTCTTCTCAAGTCCCAGGAAGTCGATGCTGAATGATGTTGTAAGCGAAGTAAGTGCACCGTCAGCGCTTGGGAACGCTGCCGAGATCAGACCGATGAGAAACACCACCCCGGCTGCCGGACCCAGGTACCTGAATGCGATTGTCGGGAAGAGGTCATCAGTCATTGCCACGGTAACATTCTGAGCGGCGGCATAGTAGACAAGGAAAGCTCCCAGCACAAGGAACATGAAGACAACAACCAGGTTAACTGTGCTGAAGGTGAACATGTTCTTCTGGGCATCCTTCAGGTGCCTGATGCTAAGATTCTTCTGCATCATCT
>JAEYZD010000101.1 GCA_023430725.1 Bacteroidota bacterium
ACCGGATCCCAGATCGGTTACAATTATCCTGTTTCCGCCTGACCAGTGAGCTGAGAAGAGCCGGCCGCCGGTGATCACCATCGCCTCCGAGGCTGATCCGATCTCCAGCTTTCCTGACTTTTCAATCTTTTCCAGATCGATAACGGTGATCTCATCATCAGACAGGCTGCTGACATAACCGCTGTTGCCCTCAATAACCATCTGTCTGGGAGAACTTAACCCGGTGACAGTGCCAAGACTAACCATCGTACGCAGATCAACAGCCTCAATTGTTCCCGAGTTGTTCACTACGATGAATCCCCTGTGGCCGTCAACCGCCATGAAGGATGGAATATCCCCCAGAGCCCTGCTGTTCTCCGCACCGAACAGGTCATTGTAAATCTGCCCTGATTCAGTGCTGTAAAACGAAACCGTACCGTTACCGGCATTGAAGTTTCCTTCATTCAGCAGGAATATGCCCTCTCCCTCAGGGAATCGCGCCGGATTTTCAACCGGTTCACAGGATATCTGAATGGCTAAGGCAAGAATAAGGGGAATGTTAATCAGGTGTTTCATCTTTTTTCTGTTTTTCTGACCAGGTCAGTGTTAGTTTTATTTTGAATGTTCTGAGTGGCATCGGGTAGTTTCTCACGCTCTCGGTGGCTAATCCGGGGATATTGCTCACAGCCATCTCTGCTCTCCACCGTGCTGAACCTGTACTGAAAGCTGCTGCAGTGTAAGCATCAGTCATCAGGGAGCCTGGCAGCCATTCGCTGTTATCGGATGTTGTAAAGCGTCTGCTCTCCCATGCTGCGGTCATGCCGGCCGTGAACCACTTCTTTCCGGCTGACAGGTTCAGGTTTGCATGATGCAGCGGCGCATAGACGAGCTGACGGCCAACTGACCTGTCGTTGGCAACTTCAGTCGCAGCGACTACCGAGCGGGTGAAAGAATAATTGAATACTCCGCGGAGGGTCCAGTTGTAGATTGACAGATCCCTTCCAGCCCGGGCTTCAGCTCCGGCTATGTTAACATCCCTCACATTCTCCGCCTGCCACAGTCCCGACTGTCCGGGTACCCACTGTATCAGATCATTCACGTGTGAAGCATGAAGTGTAAGATCGAAATTTCCCCGGGTTCCCGAAGGCAATACCCTCAGGAAAGACCATGAAACTTCCCCTCCGGCGGAGTTTTCGGGGACCAGGTCCGGATTGCCTCCGGGGATCCAGTAGAGATCATTGAGGCATGGCAGCCTGGAGTTGCGGCTCAGGCTCGCTTTCAGAAGGTGTTCACCGCTGGGGGTCATAAGCCAGGATGCACCTGCCGTGAACTCCGGTGAGACCTTCATGTCGGTTATCACGTTCTTCCTGACCTGCAGAAGGAGATTGATCCTCGGCAGCGGATTTGACCTGCCTGCCACTGAGAATGAGAGCAGGTTACGCTTCTCTGCTCCGTCATAGCTCATTGTCACGGCTCTCTCGTAGCTGTCACCGGCCCGAAACTCCAGCGAGGTGTTCCGGGCAACCCTCACAGCGATCTTCGTTCTTATCATTGCGGATGAAGAGCTGTTGTCACCGTTGTATGAAGGTTCCATGTGGTAATACCTGTTGACATCATGCTGCCCTCCGGCAGTTAAATCAAACGACAGCCTGCCATGTTCAGTTGAATAATTCACCACACCCCTGTACGATCTGTCGGTCTGCCTCTCACTGAAATCCTGCTGCACTGTTGTCACCGGCCCCGGGAGCTGTCGATCCGCGTCGTTGAACCAAAGATGCATGCTGATCCTGGAATTGTCTGTCCTGTAAAACACATCACATGTAAAGCCATTGACGGAGGAGGCCGCATTGGTTCTTCTCATACGCATCTCTCCACCGGGTGCATCACGGTTGATGAAGACATAATCGTTACGTGCCCTGTTTGCCCATGCGCCGACCCTGAAAGAGACATTGTCCCCTCCCAGCGAAACCGATGCCGCTGAGCCATAATCGCCGTAACTCCCTGCACTCACACTCAACGTGGCCTCCGGTCCTGTTCCGTAGAGAGGCTCACCCGCCAGTTCGATCTTGCCTCCCAGGTATCCGGAGAGGTCACTCAGATCAGAACCGCCAGCAGTGATCTGGACGGATGTTGACGCCGCAACCGGAATAACCGTGAAGTCACTGTAGCCGTTGCCCGGAGTGTTGACCGGCATTCCGTTCCAGGTGACAAGAGTATGGCTTCCGGAAAGTCCCCTGACAGACACCGAGGCAAGACCGTGATTACCGTAACGCTTGACATAAAGCAGGCTAGATGATTGAAGAAGTGCGGCCAGGTCATCACCCTTTCGTCGTGAGACAAGATCAGGGTCAACAGTCACTACCGAATACGGGGTCAACCGTGCTGCCGCCCGGGCAGTGACTGTGACGGCAGATATGCTTACCGTATCTTCGGTGAAGTTGTCCTGCGCCCGTGATCTGACAGGAACAAGCAGAAGCAGAGAGACTGCAACCGCTGAAAGCGGCAGGCGTCTCAATGACGCAGGGATGATATAGGCTGATGACCTCTTTAGCATGACTTTTGTTCCCGAAAGCTCCTTCAACAGGATACCTTCTGGCAGGTCTTCTGACTCATCCCTACTCACCGGGCCTTCCCGTCCGCCAATCGGCGAACAGTGGCGGGAATTCCGGAAGTAATGATCCGCCTTGCGGCGGAACGGGCTTCACAGCAGCGGGTACTGTCCCTGATTCTCACAGGGTTCCCTTTTCACTGCCGAAATACCGGCAGCACCAGAATAAGACAAAGGTAACAATAGGGAGTGATACTCCCTCATGATAATTATCAACAATGAGATAACAGGCTGATTATTTCATCACGAACCTGAGCTCCCCGCCAGCCATAACCTCCTCATATGTTATATAGTTACGGTCAAGCTTCACACCGTTGAGAAACAGCGAAGAAACATTGGTCGCAGTGTGGGTGTTGCCTTCCGCAACGACTGTGAACTGCTTCCCTCCGGGCAGTGTCACCGAAGCTTTGTCAAGAACGGGACTTCCAATTATGAAACGGCCGTCAGCCGGATTTACCGGATAGAAACCCATTGCGGAAAATACATACCAGGCCGACATCTGGCCACAGTCTTCATTTCCGCAGATGCCATCCACTGCGTCAGTGTACATCTCATCCATTATCCTGCGCACCATCGATTCGGTCCTGTCCGGGGCTCCTGCCATAGTGAAGAGGTATGCTATATGATGTGACGGCTCATTTCCGTGGGCATACTGGCCGATCAGTCCGCTGATGTCTGGCGAGCGGTTTTCTCCCCTGACCTCTTCATTAACTGTAAATAGAGAGTCAAGCCTCCGGAGAAAAACATCCCTTCCTCCGAAAAGTGATATAAGTCCGTCAACATCGTGCGGTGCGAGCCATGAGTACTGCCAGCCGTTTCCCTCAGTGAAGTCCGAGCGTGTATGATGCGAGTAAAGCGGGTCATAATCAGGCCTCCAGCTTCCGTCACTCATCCTGCCTCTTACGAAAAGAATGGTTGTGTCAAACAGGTTGCGGTAGTTCCGTGACCTCTCCAGGAACTGCATAGCCAGATCCTGCCTGCCTATGTCTGATGCCATCTGCGAGATACACCAGTCATCAATGCAGTACTCCATCGTCTTTGCCACCGACTCATTCTCCAGTTCGGAGGGGATGTACCCGAATTTGCGGTAATGATCCAGCCCCCGAAAGTCCAGGGAGGCCGAATGTACTGCAGCGTCAAGGGCTGCCGCATAATCAAAACCGGTGAATTTCTTGTGTACGGCATCGGCTATCACAGGAACGGCGTGGTACCCTATCATGCAGTTGGTCTCATTGCCTGCGAGCGACCAGACCGGCAGCTTTCCCTGCTGCTCCCTGATTTTGAGCATTGTATTGATGAAGTCAGGCACCATCTCCGGGACTGTAATGGTGAACAGCGGGTGTGCGGCACGGTATGTATCCCATAGTGAGAAGACGGTATAATTCGTGAAGCCTTCGGCATTATGTATTCCTCCGTCTGTCCCCCTGTACCTGCCGTCAGTGTCATTGTAGAGGTTCGGCGCTATCATGGTATGGTACAGCGCGGTGTAGAAAACCCGCAGAAGTGCTGAGTCGGATGATTCGGCCCTGATTACCTGAAGGCGTGTCTGCCATGCCAGACTGGCTGCAGCAGCCACCGCGTCAAAATCCCACCCGGTCATCTCCGCGGTAAGGTTACCCCTGGCACCTGCCTCATCCACAGAGGAGATGCCTGTACGGATAATAAGCTCCTCCCCTTTCTTCATCGTGAAGGAAAGGATGCAGGCAATATTAGGGCCCTCAGTATCAGTTGTACCGGTTGTGCTTCCGCCATTCAGCATTGTGACAGAAGCAGGCTCAGCTGAAAACTCCGATGAGAAATAAAGATACTGCTTCTCAGCCCAGCCGGCGGAGATACGCCTGCCGGTCAGTGCCCGGCCGTCCCATGCGAGCCTGCAGTCCACAGGCCTGTCCCAGTTGATTGCAAACCCAAGGTCAACCAGTACGCTCATTGTACCGTCAGTGACAGCAGTGTACCTCTGCACTCCGCAACGGGGCGTGGCTGTCAACTCGGCATCAACCCCGGATGAAAGGGCCACGGCATAATATCCAGGCCTGGCCTGCTCAGCCTCATGCGAAAAGAGAGTCCTGTTGAGCTTCGCCAGTGAGTATGTACTGTCAGGCAGAGATATGTTGAAGGGGTACATCGAAGGGAGAAACAGTATGTCACACAGATCGCCTATCCCTGTGCCGCTGAGGTGTGTGTGACTGAAGCCTGCAATGAGTGAGTCAGAATAGTTGTACCCTGAACACCAGTCCCATCCGGAAGTACCGTTGTCAGGGCTGAGCTGCACCATCCCGAACGGGGTTGTCGCACCCGGGAAGACATGACCGTGGGCGGCCGTGCCAATGAAAGGATCAACAAAGAGTGTCACATCTTCCTGTGAGGGTGATGTGCATGACAGCACTGTCATCAGCACTGATGCAACAACCGGGAGGAACCTTTTCATATTGGTTTATTTTCTTAGTTTCCTGAGTAACTGCTGGCCTGTTCCGATCCTGTATCCTTCCGATGCGAATATAACCTCTCCGGATCCGTTGCAGTAAAGGACTACCGGCAAGGGTCGCTCCTGAGGGCTGTTCCCGTGAACCGACCTGAGCAAATTCAATCCGGGATCAGAAGCGAAAAGTGTGTTTGCGGGAGTGCCGGCAACAGATTCAGGATCAAATCCCTCCGGGGACCTTTCCGGATCAGTCAGGAATACAAACCACCCGTCCCATCTGTCAAACTCACTCTTAAGAACCGGCAGATCATTGAGGAGGTGGCGCGTGGGTTCCTTTCCGGGTTCAATCCACATCAGCACCACTCCGTTGCCGGATATTGAATCCAGCGGGACCTTTGTGCCTGCCATGGATGTCAGGTTATGGTCAAGGCTTACTGAGAATCCTGTGATACTATCTTCAGGGAATTCAGGAATTGTGACTTTAACAGGCAACGCTTCACCTGCATTCAGCTCCAGGAATGAGACCGAGACCAGTACATTGCCAGTTTCATCCCTGTTTCCTGCTGTGAGCATATAATTCCCGGGATCGAGAGGGATGCGGGCAGGCATATCACTGAGCTTCGTGCCGTATTCCCAGTCCATAGTTCTGAACCTTCCGTTCTCCAAATGTGCGAAAGTGAAATTGCCATGATATTCAGGCTCAACAGCTCCTCCTTGAGGACCTTCATTCACGAAAGTTACATAACCAGGTGTATCTGAAGGCCTTGACTGCCCTGCAAACCACACGTCATGCCATGCGCCTTCAAGATGGTACTGCGGTCTACCGGTACCCGGGGCCAGTCGTGACGGGATACCAATGCTTCGGCACAGTGCCACAAAGAATATATCCCTTGAGTGGCTGTCAGCCATCCTGAGCTTAAGAACCCCGGCAGGGACAAGAGGTGTCGCATAGTGGTTCTCTGTATCAGTGATCACAATTGAGGTGTCAATCCATTCCGAGGCAGCTGAAGGATCAGTCCGGAATGACTCCATCAGTTCCGCAGGGAGATCCTTGAAAGCTGTCCTGAAGGCTGAGAGCAGTTCGTTTGAGATTCTGGGTGACAGCACATACCGGTCATAGAGCGAAGTATCCGTTCCGGGTGCCGGGGCAGGTGCATTCAGAAGGTGATCAGCCAGTATATCGGCCGGTGTGTCACGCAGGTCCTTTTCGGAAATGTTTTCAAGTATTCTTACAGCCAGTCCTGTTCTTTCCCCTGCATAACCTACAAACCCTGCCACGGCACTGAAATTACCCATAGATGAGCGCAGAAGCCTTGTGACGGTTTCAGGCTGAAGACCTGCTGCACGTGCTATCTCATCCGCGATGATGTCACCCATCCAGGTATTTATGTATGTCTGCCTGATACTGTCGCCTTTCCGGAGCTGCATGTTATTTCTCCGCACTAGATCCGGATCAACACCCGGATATGGTTCCTGAACTGGCGGCACAGGGAGGAAATCCTCGAAAGAGGCCTTTACTGGTCCCGTCTCAAGAATAACCTCGGCAACCGTATCTGATGGAGATGCAATGACAAAACCGGAGCGGTCACCGTCATCGGCCCATATGAGCAGGGTACCGAAGCCTGTGAGGAGACTGCACTCACCGTTGCTGTCGCATTCCAGCCTGGCAAGAGGATAGAACTCAGCATAGTTGTAAAGCATGTATGCGGCCATTGCTCCGGCAACCGGTTTGCCTGCGGAATCAGTCACCCTGACTTTCAGCTCTTTTGTTTCAGCATACCTTGCAAGGGTATTTATCTCGGTAAAAAGCTTCTCTTTCCTTATGATCCTTTCATCTCCGCCATAAAACCCGAATGCCTTCGTATGAACCAGCATTGCCCTTCTGGCCTGTTCGGTAAACCATCCGCGGTCAGGCACCGGTTCGGGCTCGCATGCACCAAGGTAATGCCAATCACCGTCAATCCAGAATTCAACCCATGCATGATTGTCATCCGTATGTGCCCAGCGAGGTGTATAGACCTGTCGTGCAGGAATGCAAACAGCCCTGAGGGCTGAGACAGTGAAAGTGGATTCCTCTCCACAGCGCCCCCGGGCCGAGAGCATCGTAGCCAGCGGCGAAGATGTGCGAGAATCGGCTGCCTGGTATGCGACCTTCTCATGACACCACCTGTTTACCTCCAGCGCGGCCTCCATGGCGGCAAGACCCCGCACACGGTCCTTCAGTTCAGTGTAACAGACTGTCCTGAAATCATCCGGATTCTCATTGTTGACCCTCGGCGGAAGTACAAAATTCAGGAAAATGTCGGCCGGGATTCCTTCACCCCACGGCAATTCGCTCCTTGCCCGTATAGCAGAAGAGGCATTGGCAACCAGGTAATCAGGCTCATAAACGGCCAGATCGCTGAGCGGCATGTAGGCCAGCAGGAAGGTTACGGCCTCACGCAACGCCCTGTCACTGATTGTATCGGTCATGCCGAACAGGTCGTTGCGTGACGCACCGTGGATCTCAGACCTCGACCTGTAGTCGTCGGCTATTGCCTTTCGCAATGAGTTGTCATCAACAAGATGACTGCTGCTGCATGCAAGCAGCACTGCCATGAGCAGGAGAGCCGGCAGCCTGATGATCCATGTCATTAAAATTTATTTTAGATAAGAGCCGCAACTGCTCCTGACCAGAAGCTCCGGAGCCATGTTGACCTGGCGCTTATATTTGCTCTTGCCCTGATTTTTAACCTCGGACCAGATGATATTGGCAACCTTGAGCGACATAGCCGCGAGGGGCCTGCGCAACCTGGTAACCGGAGTTGTCAGAAGATCAAAACCGATTCCGTCTTCCATGGAGACGAGTGCCACATCCTGCGGTATCCTTATGTTCTTCGCCTGCAGTGCCAGGTAAAGAGGGAATACGAGGGGTGAGTTCAGCACAATTATCGCATCACTCCTGTGCGGCGGTCTGAGAAAATTCTCAATGGCGGCAAAATCGAACTTTTCACCTGCTTTCGGAAGCCCGGCCACGGTAAAGTGCACCGAATCAAAGTTCTTGGACTTCTTCGTGGAATTTCTCAGTTCCTCCAGCATCTCCTTGTCATAAGATGCGGAATCCTCGCCTGAAATTATGAGAAGATTCTTAAGTCCGAGGGATGTAAGATGCTGAGTCATGATTGCGGCACCTGCTATCCTGTCCGAACAGACCGTATTCAGTCTCATCCTCTTGATGCTCTTTTCAAGCAGAACAACAGGGTATGAGTCACGGTTGAGAGCCCTTACCACGCTGTCATCCGCTGCGTTGCCAACAAGTATCATTCCGCTGAAAAATTTCTTCAGTGATGTGGTCAGCCTGTTGAACCGCATGTCATCCGGATCTCTTGTGAAGACCGAAAAGCCAAGTCCTATGCTCGAAAAAGCCTTTTGCAGATAAGGTGTGATCTCATAGATAAACGGATCATTCATTGATGGGACCACCATTCCGATGATCCCCGGCTTCTCCTCAGCCGGTACCGGCTCGCCTTTCTCAGCAGCGGCATTGAAATAGCCCATCTGCTTTGCCACTGCGAGTACCCTCTCCTGTGTCTCTTTCTTGATCCCGTGCTGATCTGCCTTATTATTCAGCACTAATGATACCAACGTGCCCGAAAGACCTAGTCTTGCGGCAATGTCTTTGTTTTTAACCTTTTTCCCCATTTCATTTAAAATTAAAGCACGAAATTAGCTTTATTTTTTTAGAAACAGGGAGATTTAGCATCAAATTGTTAAAAAATGCTGAATAGCATTTTTCGCAGCCTATTTTTTAGGTAACGGACGTCCTCCGCGCTTTGACGCCTCTTCAAGACGCTGCTGCCATTTGGACTTTTTCACCGGCTTCTTCCTGTTCTCCTCGATCTTCTTAAGTATCTCATTCTCACTTACAAAACGACGTGAGACCTGGGTCTGGATGATGGTAATCACGTTGGCAAGGAAATAGTAATATGTAAGTCCCGCCGAGAAATTGTTCAGTATGAGCATGAACATTACAGGCATAATGTACATCATTGTCTTCATGCCGGGCATCTGCTCCTGTCCGCCAGCCGGATTTGTGATCTTGGTCGAAATGATAGTCGAAGCGGTCATCAGGAGGGTGAAGAGACTCACATGATCGCCGTACATCGGTATTGTGAAGGGCAGATCAAATATGCTGTCATAGGTCGACAGGTCCTTTGCCCAGAGAAATGCCTGCTGCCTCAGTTCTATTGAGGTCGGGAAAAAGCGGAACATGGCGAACAGGATCGGCATCTGAAGCAGCATCGGGAGACATCCTCCCATAGGGCTTACACCGGCCTTCTTGTAAAGGTCCATCGTAGCCTGCTGCTTCTTTATGGCATCTTCCTGCTTCGGAAACTTTTTAGCCAGTTCGTCAACCATCGGCTTCATAACCCTCATCTTCGCCTGGCTGATGAACGACCTGTGGGTGAGCGGAAACAGGACAAGCTTGATTATAAGGGTCAGGATCAGGATTATAAGTCCGTAACTGACGATGAAATTATCCAGCACGTTGAAAATCGGGATAATCACGAACTGGTTGATCCAGCGGATAATGTTACGGCCAAGGAAGACAAGCTCTTCAAGCTGCATGTCATATTTCTTCATGAGCGTGAAGCTGTTGGGCCCGAAATAGAACTTCATGTTCACGGCGCTGTTGTCACCGTGGGTATAGGGAACACCTATTTCAGACTCGAAGAATCTCAGGTACCTGGATGTCGGGTCTGCGTTGGTTGATGATACTGCCGCATTGATGAAAAAGTCCTCTGCAATTACTACCGATGAAAAGAACTGATCCTTATAAGCTATCCAGTCAGTCTTCATGAGGCTTTCCGAGACGACATCCTTCTTCTGTCTCTGCATCCTGACGCCGCCAAGGTCCTCAACACCCTCCTGGTATACCTTATACTTCAGTCCGGTGTACATATCTTCATTCTGTCTTCCCTTTTCCTGCTGCGGAACGTACATCTTCCAGTCAAGCGCCAGCGAGGTTGTATTTGCTGGTATTACAGGAGCAAGTCCGTTGAACCTTGACTCAAAACTGACCATGTACTCGCCGGGCTGCACAGTATATATATAGTCTATGAAGGCCCCGTTTGATGCCTCGAGCCTCATTGTCAGGCTGGCCGGTCCGCCCGATGCCGTAACCGGGCCGTTATAACCCACCGGGACAAAATAGAGCTCATCAGTCCTGATGGGCTTGTTGTCAACCGTAAAGAACTTGAATCCGAACACTGTTGAATCACCGTCAAAGAGCACAACAGGCCGTCCGTCATGTGTTGTGTAATTCTTCAGGGTCACAGAGTATGCCTTGCCTCCCCTGGCGGAGACCTTCATTGCAATCAGATCGTTCTCCAGTGTGAAAAAGCCATCCTCACCGGTAACCCGGGAAGTAAAGACCCCGTAGGCGTTGCTGTCTGCCACAACAGCCGCCTTAACCTGAGAAGCCACGGAAGAAGTGTCGGCGCCTGGTGTTGCAGCCTGTATCTGAGGTGTCTCGGTTCCGAGACCGAGCCTGTTGTTGAGCTCGATCACCTTATTCATTGTGGGCTGATCCTTGGGCTTGAAGTTCAATGCCCTGATATACGACTCGCGTGCCTGATCATAATTGCCGGCAGCATAAAGAGAGTCTGCATATTCCGTCTCGGCTTCGAAAAACTTCCCTGTCCTGTGATTGTTGTAGAGGCTGAACCCGAGAAAGATCAGAAAAATAAGTATGATGCCGGTGATTGTATTCCTGTCCATTAGTCTTGTATTCCCTTTTATCTGTTTTTTTGTTTTTTGATGCAGGCCCTGACAAATCCCACGAAAAGAGGATGAGGCTTCACGACCGTGCTGCTGTATTCAGGATGAAACTGCACACCCACGAACCAGCTGTGTGACGGGATCTCGATGATCTCAACAAGTCCCGATTGCGGATTGGTCCCGCATGGCAGCATTCCGGCATTGCGAAAGTCTGCCAGGTATTTGTCATTGAATTCGTACCTGTGACGGTGACGTTCTGAAACTTCTTCCTTCCGGTAGCATTTCCATGATTCGGAGCCGTGCAACAGTTCGCATCTGTAGCTTCCAAGCCTCATTGTGCCGCCCTTGTCGGTCACGCTCTTCTGCTCTTCCATAAGATCAATGACCGGATGCTTTGCCTTGGGATTGATCTCCGTTGAATGCGCACCTTCGAGACCCAGCACATTGCGGGCAAATTCTATCACGGCACACTGCATCCCCAGGCAGATGCCAAAGAAAGGTATGTCATTCGTGCGTGCATGGTTTACAGTAAGTATTTTCCCCTCGATACCACGTGAACCGAAACCCGGTGCAACCACTATCCCATCAAATCCTGCAAGTCTTTCACGGAAATTGCCTTCATTGATCTCCTCCGAGTGTATCATTGTAAGTTCTACGGCGGCTTCGTTCGCAGCACCCGCATGCACAAATGCTTCCGTAATCGATTTGTATGCATCAGCCAGTTCCACGTACTTGCCTACAAGGGCCACTTTCAGACGGTGCGCCGGATTCCTGAGCTTATGTAAAAACTCCTTCCACTCCGCCAGCAAAGGCTCTTCACCAGCAGGCAGGCCAAGCTTGCGCAGGACTGTCTTGTCAAGCATCTCCTTCTGCATGCGAAGTGGCACCTCATAGATGGTGGAGACATCAATAGATTCAACCACCGCGCCGGCTTCCACGTTACAGAAGAGTGCAACCTTTCTCCTGAGGTCCTCTGTAAGGGGGTGTTCGGTCCGAAGCACAAGGACATCAGGCTGAATTCCCTCCTCCAGGAGCATCTTGACGGAATGCTGGGTGGGCTTTGTCTTGAGCTCCCCGGAAGCGTGCAGGAAAGGGACTAGCGTAAGATGAATGACTATGCAGTTCTGAGGGCCAAGCTCCCAGCGTAACTGCCTGACGGCTTCAATGTAGGGTAGTGATTCAATGTCACCAACCGTCCCGCCAATCTCTGTGATCACTATCTCGTAACTTCCTCCGGAACCGACAAGCTTAATACTTCGCTTGATCTCATCGGTGATGTGAGGGATGACCTGAACCGTCTTTCCCAGGTAATCGCCCTTCCGCTCCTTGTTTATAACTGACTGGTAAATCCTGCCTGTTGTGACATTATTGGCCTGGGTTGTGTGAACGTTCAGAAAGCGCTCATAGTGACCCAGATCAAGATCGGTCTCGGCACCGTCAACAGTTACGAAACACTCACCGTGCTCATACGGATTCAGGGTGCCCGGATCTACGTTGATGTAGGGATCAAGTTTCTGAATTGTGACCGAATAGCCACGCGCCTGCAGCAGTTTCGCCAGGGAGGCAGAAATAATGCCCTTGCCCAGTGACGAGGTAACTCCGCCGGTAACAAAAATATATTTTACGTCAGTCACTGCTGATCCTGTTTTCTTCTCAGAGGGGGTAGGGATTACTAATCTTCGTACATCGAGTTGTCAATCAGCTTCACCTTCTCCTCGAGGATCTTGATGTTTCTCTTGGCTTCTGCTATCTTCTCCTCAACCTCTTTGATCATTGTGTCAGCTTTGGCTGATTTGGCGAAGAACCCTATGTTGTTTTCCCAAAGAACTATATCACTCTCAAGCTGTTTGATCTTGCTGTAGAACTTTTCACGCTCGCTTCTTACCTTGTTTGCCGCACGGGGATTCGATTTTGCACTGTCCACCTTGCTCCTGTAACGGAGAATATTCTTGTCCTCGTCATCAAGTTTCAGTTTGTCAAACTTCCTGTTGAGGGCCTCCTTGTATCTGCGCGCTATCTCCTCTTTCCGGTTGAAGGGAACATATCCTATCTCAGTCCACCGCTTCTGTATATCCTTCAGCTTCTCAAAGCCTGCCTTCATGTCTTCACCCGGGTCAAATGCCTCAAGTTCCTCGATGAGCGCAAGTTTGGACTTGAGGTTGTCTTCGTATGAAGTATCACGTCCGGCAAAGAATTCAGACTTCCTTGTAAAGAAGGTGTCACAGGCCTTGCGGAACCGTTTCCAGATTTTCTCAGAGTATTTTTTCGGTACCGGGCCCGTTTCCTTCCACTCCTTCTGGAGCCGGATGAGCATCTCTGAAGTATCCTTCCAGTCAGTGCTCTCCTGAAGGGCTTCGGCCTTGAGGCAGAGCTCTGTCTTGAGCTGAAGGTTCTTTACCTGTATCTCCTTGCTGTCTGAGAAGAAAGTACGTTTCTTTTCAAAGAAAGTGTCACAGGCAGTCCTGAAACGCTGGTATATCTTGTTATTGTGCTTCTTCGGGGCAAAGCCGATTGTCTTCCAGAGCTTCTGACACTCCAGAATGGCATCAGATTTCTCCTTGAAATCGGCAAAAGTGAGAATTTCTCCTGCTGCTATCTCCTCGACCTTCTCGCAGAGAGCGGTTTTTGCATCGAAGTTCTTCTTCTGGTCATCCTTCTGCTTCTCGAAGAATTCGTGATGTCTCTTGTTTACCTTGGTTGTGGCTTCGCGGAAGCGCTCCCAGACATCATTCTTGTTCTCATGAGGTACCGGACCGATCTCGCGCCACTGATTGTGGTAATCCTGCAGAAGCTTGAACGCCGTGACAGCGCTGGGCTCCATCAGAAGCTCCTCTGCCTTTTCACAGAGAACTATCTTGGCCTCCAGGTTCTTCCTCAGATCAAGGTCTCTCAGCTCACGGTTGATCTTGATGTAATCATAGAACATCTCCACGCTGTGGTGATAGTTCTCCCACAAATCCTTGACTGCTGTCTGAGGAACGATTCCCGTGGCATGCCATGAGTTCTGCAGGTTGCGAAACTCCTGAAAGGTTTTGTTTATAGCTTCCTCGCGGTTGACCAGATCCTTTATCTGTTCAATTATCTCCATCTTTTTGCGGAGATTATCCTGCTTCTCGCTCTCCTGTACCCTGTTGAAATCGCTTCTGCGGCTGCGGTATGTCTCAAGGATGCCCTTAATCCTGTTCTCGAGTTCATCCGGTTCGGATTTGTAATCCTCAATATTGCCGCCCTCCTTTGCAAAGTTCAGCCTCTTCTCATTGAATTCGGCCTTGGTCTTCTTGTAGAAGAACTCCTTGATGCGGGCAACATCATCAATGATCTCAGTCGGTGGTCTGTTTTCAACAATGAGGGCCAGTGTCTCCACAAGCTCCTTTCTCGAAAACCCGCTGTAATCCACCTGAGGAAGCTCTATCTCGTCATAGTTGACCGGTTCTTCCTCAATATGGCCTGCATTTTCATCCTCATCTTCAGATTCTTCAACTTCTGCAGTCTCTTCCTCTACCGTTCCTGCGGCCACAGCATCTTCGGTGGCCTGCTCATTGTCAGCGGGCTGCACATCGTCAGCAGGCTGCTCTTCTTTGGCAGCCTGAACATCGTCAGCGGGCTGAACATCGTCAGCGGGCTGCTCTTCTTTGCGGATTTCGTCTTCCGCGGCAGGAATGGCATCAGCCGGCTGTACCGCAGGGGCTTCAGCATCATTTATCTCTTGCGTAGATTCGGCGGCCTTTTCAGTTCCGTCGAATTGTTCATCCTGAACAGAGTCTCCCGGATTTTTTGTAGTCATCATTAATCCTTTTTCTTCAGTGCTTCATACAAAGAAGGATTGCATGCAATTCCCCCTCCATTTTTCAAAGCACGAAAATAATGGATTATTGGTAAAACTCAAACCAATACATCATTTAAATGAACTGAGGCTCCGGACAAACTTCAAAATGCTTAAATTTGCCATTCAGGTTTCAGGTCATTTAACAATGGAAAAAAAAGATTACATAATCCTCGTGGCAGCCTTTGTGGTTGCCGGCTTCTCTCTCTACCGCAAGTATGCGAAGAAACAGAATGACAGGACCGGAGAAAAATCAGCCGGAGTGTTTGGGAAGAGAGGAAGCCTCAGGGATCAGCCGGATGATTACGAACCCTATTCAGGAAAAAAATAAGGAGAAGGTCAGCGTCCGAGTTCGAGCTGATCTTTAATGAGCCTGTAATAGGTCCCTTTCCGGGCTGCAAGGTCAGCATGTGTGCCTGATTCTGTTACTCTCCCGTATTCAAGCACCACAATTCTGTCAGCATGCCGTACCGTGCTCAGCCTGTGAGCCACTATCACCACCGTTCTGCCGGCATAGAAACCGGCAAGGTTCTCAACAATCAGTCTTTCATTTGAGGCATCCAGGGCACTGGTTGCTTCATCGAGCAGCAGAAGCGATGGCTGTTTGTAAACCACCCTTGCTATGAGAATGCGTTGCCGTTGCCCCTGACTGAGTCCGTGACCGCCCTGGCCCACACGGGTCTGAAGACCTGAAGGGAGCACTTCAAGCAACTGTCTCAGGTTTGCCACCTTCACTGCTTCCGCCACCCGGGCGGGGTCAGGATCATCTTCACCCGGAGCGATGTTGCCGAGGATTGTGTCCGGGAAGATATACCCTTCCTGCATCACGGCGCCGGTGTTGCGCCGCATCGAAGAGACGCTTATTCCTTCAAGCTCCGTCCCTCCCACCGTGATGGTGCCCTCGGCCGGCGGATAATAGCCCAGCAGCATCTTCAGCAGAGTGGTCTTGCCCGAGCCGCTCTCACCTACTATGGCAGTGATTTTTCCGGCCGGGATAATAAGGTCAAGGTTACGGAGCACCCACGGAGAACCTGGACCTTCGTACCTGAATGAGAGGTTTTTTATCCCGATATCCGCATTCACAGGCATCTCACCCTTGCCATCAGGTCCCTCCGACTCCTCCGGCTCCATCGCATGCACCTCAGCAAGCCTGCCAAGGCTGATCCGAGCATCCTGGGTGGCCCTCATGAAAGTGACTATCTGTGAGACAGGACCGTTGAGCTGCCCTGTTATGAACTGCACGGCAAGCATCATCCCCAGCGTAAGTGCGCCGCTGATCACAAGCGTGGCTGAGATCACCGTGACAATAATATTGACCGATTCGTGTATCAGTGTCCCTCCCGCAGTCTGGAACTGCATGATCCTCAGACCCCTGACCCGGGTAGCGTAGATCTCCTTCTGCATCTTCTCCCACTCCCTCCTGTTTGAGGCTTCATTGCCAGCAAGCTTTATCTCCTGCATGCCATTGACGATGTTTATCATCTGGTTTCCGGCTTCAGCCATCTGCATGAAGCGGATGTTGTCAAGCCTTTCCCTGGCAGGCATAAAGAGCGTAACATACATCACGTAGAGGGCAGTACCTGCCAGAAAGACAAGGAGTATTTTGATGCTGTAAATCCCCAGTACCACACCGAATACAATGAAGTTGAAAAGAGAAAAGAGAATGGCAAGGCTCGAGGATGTAAGGTAGCTCTCGATCCTGCCGTTGTCATCAATCCGCTGAAGTATGTCTCCGTTGAGCTTCGTGTCAAAATAGGCGATAGGCAGACCCATAAGCCGCGCCAGGAAATCCGAGACGATGCTGATGTTAAGCCTCGACCCGGCATGCAGCAAAAGCCATCCCCTGGTGAACTCAACACAAAGCCGCCCGAGGGTGAGGGCAAGTTGTCCTGCAAGAATGAGCCAGATGAACTTAATGT
>JAEYZD010000168.1 GCA_023430725.1 Bacteroidota bacterium
GGGTATATGAGAACGGCACGGCTGACAATGTAATAGAAGTGGTTGATCGTGACGGCAAAACATATGTCCGGATCAATGACTACAAGAAGCTGCGCTCTCTTTTCGGGGAGATGCTGAAGGAGGTCCAGAGGATCAAGTCGGAAGGTGACTTTGCTGCCGGGAAGAGCATGATTGAGAACTATGGCGTTAAGATAGATCAGGATCTGCACCGGGAGATGCTGGAGCGCTATGCAAAGCTGAACCTGGCGCCGTACAGCGGATTTGTCAACCCGGTCATGACTCCTGTCACGGACAGTAACGGCAAGATCACTGATGTAAAAATCGAATACTGCACTGACTACCTGGGGCAGATGATGGAATACGGGAAGAATTACTCCTTCCTGCCGGCCTGGTGATCTGATTATCTGAGGTTTGCTCCCGGTAAAAGGAGTGGGTCAGGCTTTCTTCAGGGCTGCGGCTTGCTCCGAAAGCAACCTGTCATTCTCTGTAAGAGGCTCAGTGACAATGTTGTGAGGCAGGGGGCGGGTTTCTTCGTCTACATGAATGAATGTAACGAATCCCTCAACTAGTGTCTTGGCGCAGGTGGACTTGCAGACCCTTATGTATGCCACCAGGCTGGATTTTCCGGTATGAACGATTTTTGATTCGAACCGGAGGACTTCTCCCGGTTTTGCCGGACTGGTGAAATACATTCCGTGAACCTTCAGGCAGACAACGCTCCGCGGATCGAGAAGGGCTGTCGCGGCTATGAAGCCGGATTCGATGAACCATTCGGCTGTTCGCCCTGCGAAGAGGGTGCCGTGGTGATTCAGGTCCTCACTCTTGATGAGTCTCATTGTTATGTTGTCAACCGGGTGATGTATAATTTCATTCATAGTATTTCTTATTGATTCGTTCTGTTTTCTTGTTTTCGGAGAGCACAAGGTATGCGAGGTACGTTGCTGTTATTACAAGCAGCGCCGGGATGGTGTACCTGATGACTGTTGCCAGGCTTACCGTATCTCCGCCTGCGGCCGGGGGATTAACGGAATGGCCGACATCGATGCCAA
This sequence comes from Bacteroidota bacterium, assembly GCA_023430725.1. Classification (GTDB taxonomy): domain Bacteria; phylum Bacteroidota; class Bacteroidia; order Bacteroidales; family VadinHA17; genus SR-FBR-E99. Next base: position 1,050 of record JAEYZD010000168.1, read on the forward strand.
AAATATTCTTTACGAAGAAGAGGAGGAGGAATGCAAGCAAGCCTGCCGCAACCGGGGTTGTGACCCATCCGGAGGCGATGCTCCCGAGTACCTTCAGGTTGATATTGCTGACTCCCTTGTAGAGGCCTATGCCCAATACTGAACCCACCACCACCTGGGTACTGGAAACAGGAACCAGCGGAATGGGAGGGAGACCGATCCTCACCAGGAGTCCGGAGAGTGCGGAGGAAGAAAAAATAAATAGCACCAGTGCCTGTGAAAGGACTACCACGAAGGCTGCTTCAGATGACAGTTCGAGAAGGTTGCTCCCTACAGTCTCCATTACTTTCTTTGAGTATGTGAGCACTCCCACAGCTATTGCTATGGCTCCCAGAAAGAAGAGTTGCTGAGCCCCGGACAGTGTAAAGATCCCAAAGTCGACCGTATCCAGGGGAATGCTGGGGACAAACACTCCCATAACGTTCGCAATATTGTTTGCACCAAGGCTGTAGGCGCCGAAGGCTCCGGCTATCATCAGGCCTCTTCTGAGCCATGACTCATATCTGATAAGGTGGACAGTGATTTTTCTTCTCATAACCTTCACCAGGTGATACAGTCCGTAAGCGAAAAGGGCCCCCAGGACAGGGCCTGTGATCCATGTAGTGACTATCTGGGGCAGGGCACGTGTTTCAACAGCGTTGTTGGTAAAGAAGTTCCAGCCGATAATTGCGCCCACGATTGCCTGAGTGGTTGAAACCGGCAAACCGGCTCTTGTCATTGCATATACTGTAAGACCGGCAGCCAGAGCCACTGTAAAGGCTCCTCCCATGGCGTTTACCGATCCGAGACGGCCGAGAGTGTCAGCTGCTCCGCTGCCCTGTAACACTGCTCCAAGGATTACAAAGATGGAGGCAATCACTGCGGCCCGGGTGAATGAGACCATGCGTGATCCAACGGCAGAACCGAACACATTCGAGGCATCATTGGCGCCGAGGGTCCATCCAAGGAAAAGGCCGCTGGTTAGAAACAGGAAAATCATGATCAGAGCATTAGCCTTATGGCCATTGAAGCAAGCAGGTCTGCCGCAGCCTGGGCGGAGTCGGAGATATTCTCGATATGATGGGTGATGTATCTGATGTGGGCCTTCTCGGCCAGGGAGAGGTCATTCATCTCATGAAACACCTTTTTCTTCATCTGGAATGCAGCCTTATCTGTCTCCCTCTCGAAGAAATAGACCCTGATCAGCTTCTCTCTTACCAGGTGCGGCTCACGGAAGAAAGCCCTGGCTGCAGGCATTAGCTCCTCAGCAGCATTGCCGGAGACCTCAGTCAGCGAGATAAAGTCATGAGCGAGTGACGAAGGTATGTGCGGCATCTCCACATAAAACTCGTTCAGGGATTTCTTGGCTGTGTCAATTATCTCATCAAGCTGCCAGAGCAGTTTGACTATTTCACTTCTCTGCTGTGGAAGGATTGAATGAACAATCATGTCATTCTCAATGCTTCGCTGAAGCCTGTCAGCCTTGCCTTCAAGATCATCGATCTTTGCAAGATGATTCTGGAATGCGTTGCTGTCACCGTTGACGTATGCCTTGATCCCCTCCTTGAAGATCAGTATGCCGATCTCAATTGTATCAAAGAATTCGTCGATCCTGACTGTTAGTTCCCTGGTTGTTCGGGTGAATAGCGACATCTGCCGGTTCTGGATTGGTTACGACAAATATATTAAGAAATGCGCAGCGACCTGCCAGGTCAGAAATCAATAATTCTTTCCACCTTGTGGTGCCTGAGGTAGCTCTTGATGATAACCTGGATGTCACGGTTGTCGGTGGCAGGTCTGATGCAGTCATGGACTGCTGTCAGTCCGAAACCCACATCGTTGACTGAAAAGAATCCGAATCCTGCGTACTTGCCGTTGATGACCTTGACAGCGGAACGTTCGTCCTGATCGCGGCCGCGGTCAATTATAAAGAAATTACGCTCCCTGAAGATGAACTCGTCGAGGGCCATCAGGGCTCTTTCATTGTAGGATTTTGGTTCCTCGGCGCCGGTGCATGCACCCCGGCACAGGCCAACCTGGTGGTGAAAGCAGGCTCCGTCAGTCTCGTACATGCCGCACAGCTTCTGGCAGAGAGAGTATGCATTGATTATCTGCTCCAGCTTTGCCCGCACCCTGTCGCGTGAGGTGAAGACTGAGAGCGGGATCTCCTCATCGCTGACATTCCTGTAAAGGAAACGGATATACCCCTTTTCATCAGTCTGGCTGTATATTCCCCAGCGAAATCCCGTTCGCCTCTGCGCCCTGTTGAATCGCGGCTTAAGGCTTTTAATCTCTGCTGACTCCATCAGCAGGGCAATGAGTTCACTCCCCGTCCGCTCCCAGGTGATGTCGGCCGTGATAGAGCGCATCTCCATCTCCCTTACAGAGGTGTTGTTGGAGAGGTGGGTGCTGATTCTCTGGCTCAGGTTGCGGCTCTTTCCCACATAGATGATGTCGCCTTTTTCATCGTGGAAGTAGTAGATGCCCGGATCTTCGGGAATATCCTTCAGCCTCTCCGTGTCAAGGGCCGGATGGAGTTTTGCCGCCTTTCGGTTCTTCAGCAGGCTTCCTTTGCCGAGGCTTCCGTCTTTTTCTATCAGCAGTTCCAGTAGCTTCACGGTGGCCAGGGCATCACCGGATGCCCGGTGCCTGCCGTTTATCTCTATCCCGAGATCATTGCACAGGTTACCGAGGCTGTAGGATTTGTGACCCGGCAGCAGTTTCCGGCTTAGTGACACTGTATCAAGCATCGGTCTTTTGAAATTGAATCCCAGGTTACTGAACTCCTGCCTGATGAATGAATAGTCGAATCTGGCGTTATGCGCTACAAAGACGTGTCCCTCTGTCAGTTCGACGATCCTTCGGGCTACCTCGTAGAACCTGGGCGCATCTTCCACCATCTCATTCGTGATGCCGGTCATTGAGGTGATGAAGTAGGGGATGTTGCGCTCGGGGTTGATCAGGGTGGAATACTCCTCAACGATCTGCTCACCGTCATGGATATAAACCGCAATCTCCGTTATCCTCTCCAGCCTTGCGCTTCCCCCTGTTGTCTCTATGTCGATGACAGCATACATCCCTTCAGAAAACCACTAAGATAATTACTTTTCAGGATGCCGATGATTATTTGTAATTTTGAAAAGGAGGAGGTTGCATGGAGTGTACAGGTCAATATTTTTTTCTTGACGGGACGGTTTTGCCGGCTGGTATCAGCGATGAACCTGCGGTAGGCGAAGTAGCCTTTTACGAGGTTATCAGGACCCGTAACGGGGTGCCGATATTCTTTAAGGATCATATGAACCGGCTCACGGATGGTATTTCTACGAGATATGAGTTTTCCGGGGATATCTCGGCCGAGGTCCGTGAAGGACTCAATGCGCTGATTGCCAGGGAGCATCACGATGAAATAAATGTCCGGGTGACGGTGACCTTTACCGGACAGGATCACTCGCTGCATATATGCTACATCCCCTCGCTCTATCCTTCCCCAGAAAAAGTGCGCGAAGGTGTGCCGCTCATACTTTATCATGCCGAGCGTTTTAATCCAGGGGTAAAGATGCTAAACAGAAGACTGCGTCTGTCTGTAAACGAGGAGCTTGCACGCCGCGATGCCTATGAGGCCCTGCTTGTCAACCGCGAAGGATATATTACAGAGGGAAGCAGGTCAAATATTTTTTTCTTAACTGAAGACGGGGTCATTCATACTGCCCCGGACAGCATGGTTCTGTCGGGGATCACCCGGAGGTATGTGACTGAGATCATCAGGAGTGAAGGGATTCCGCTTGTGACAGATGCTGTGAGAGAGGACGGCATGACCGGTTTCAGATCGGCATTTATTACCGGTACCTCGCCAATGGTGCTACCGGTCAGGTCAATTGAGGGTCATCGCTTTGATGTGGCAAATAAGCTGACCCTGAGACTGCGGGAGCTCTATTCTGAACAGGTTGAAAGCAGTATCAGAGCTTATCTGGATGGCAACGAAGCATAAAATTCTGTATATTTGCATCAAAATTCAGACCAATGGCCAGTATTAAAAGTCTTAAAAAAGATATCGATTTTCTCTTCTTTGAAGTAATCTCTGATTGTTTCATGTTCACGAGCCTGCATGACGGACCCAAAAGGGCAGAGGTACAGGATCTTATCGAAGAAGCTGTTGCTGCCCGCAATGAGATGATAGACAGGGCAAATCACCCGGACGGCAAGGATAATCCTGCAATCGTCAGAACCTATTACGCTGCTCTCAGGAAAGAGCTGTTTGAAAAGGTTGACGGGTATTTTGAGAAGCTCAGCGCCATTTCCAAACAGTAGTGACGTTTCCGGTCTGGTCAGATAATCTTCCTGCCGCATTTCTGACACTCTCCGTCATGGTTAAGGCCGGTGATGTGTGTTGAATATCCTGACCTGCGGATTACGACAGTCCGGCATGCCGGACACAGTGTATCACTGCCACTGCCTGTTCCGGCCATGTTCCCGGTATAGACAAAATCCAGGTACTCTTCCGCTATCTCCCTCAGTTTGATGATCGTTTCCGGCGGCGTGGCCGGATCGCTTCTTTTGTACATCGGGAAATACCGGCTCAGGTGCAGCGGCACCCCGGACCCGGCATTTTCAGCAATCCACTGCGCTTCCATCTTCATCTCCGCCTCAGAATCATTCAGGCCCGGAATGATGAGTGTGGTGATCTCAAGGTGTCTGCCTGAGGCGGCGATGATCCTGATAGCTTCAAGCACCGGATCGAGGGTGGCGCCGGTATACTTCCGGTAATAATCGTTGCTGAACGACTTCAGGTCGATGTTGAATGCATCGATGAATTGAGTCATCTCCCTAAGCGGTTCCGGCATTATGTATCCGTTTGAGACCATTACATTCACAAGCCCTTCGCGTGAAGCGAGCCTGGCGCATGAGGCAACATACTCGTACCAGATAACCGGTTCGTTATACGTATAAGCAATGCCTATGTTGCCGGGAAGTGAAGCTGCCCGGCCAACCAGTTCACCGGGTTCAAGCAGACGGGAGCCTCCCTGATCGGAGTTTTGGGAGATATGATAGTTCTGGCAGTAATCGCATCTGAGGTTGCACCCGTAGGAACCAACTGATAATATGGAAGATCCGGGATGAAAATGATAAAGCGGTTTCTTTTCTATCGGATCTGAGGCATATCCGGAAATCACACCGGCAGTAACAAGCTGCACTTCGCCGTTGCGGTTTTCCCTGGCGCCGCATATCCCCCGTTTACCAGGTCTGATCAGGCAGAGATGGGGGCAGAGCAGACACCTGGCGGTCCCTTCATTGTCATGTTTCTCCCACAAAATCATTCTTTGCAGCCTTTTGAACTTATAAAATTAATGTTAATTTTGTTATGAGACACAAACCCGTCTGGGCCGGATGTTGCTTCAGAAACAGTTTAAACCAGATCTGATATCATGAGTACACGAAGAGACTTTATCAGGAAATCAGCCATTGCAGCTGCTGTTATTCCTATGATCAACAGTGAGATGTTTGCAGCGCCGAAACCTTCAGGAAAGACCGGGCTGGCACTTTACACGATCAGGGATGAAATGGGAAAGGATCCCGCAAAAGCCCTGGCAGATGCAGCGGAGATAGGTTATAACTGGGTTGAGGCAGCCGATCACCGTGACGGCAAGTTCTACGGAATGCAGCCGAAGGATTTTGCCAGACTGGTGAAGAAAAACGGACTGGTGGCGCTCAGCTCGCACAGCGGGCTCAATCCCGACAACTATGAGCGGATGATAGACGATGCAGCCGCAGCCGGGATGAAATATATCATGCTTCCCTCACTGCCAGGCGACTGGAGCAATTCAATCGACGGGTACCAGCGGGCGGCAGATTTCTTTAACAAGGCCGGAGAGCGAAGCCGTAAGGCTGGAATCAGGTTCGGCTTTCACAACCACCAGGTTGAATTCCAGGAGATCAACGGCAGAGTACCTTATGATATCCTGCTGAGCCTGACCGATCCGAAACTCGTCACCTTCGAGGTGGACCTGGCGTGGATAACGGCTGCAGGCAAGGACCCTATAGCCTATTTCAGGAATCATCCCGGGCGTTTCGAGGTATGGCACATGAAGGATCTCAGTCCTGAAAAGCAGGATGCCACCCTTGGCGAAGGGATCATCGACTTCAAGCCAATCCTTGCCGAAGCCCGGACTGCAGGAATGAAATACTGGTTCCTGGAGCAGGATCACTGCCGGACTCACACCCCGATGGAGAGTATAAGAATCAGCCGCGATTATTACCTGAATAAACTGCTTAAGTAAGATCAGTCAGAGAGATGTAACAGCAGATCCTGCAGCCGCGGAGGCAACCACTGCCTCAGGAAATCTCATTCCCATCCTGAGTTTCATGGTCAGGCGTCTGTTTCAGTTTTATGGTCTCCTCTGACCTCAATCCGGTTCAGTTTGCAGAATTCCTCCACAGCTTCAAGGATTGAGGCTGTATGTCCGGGATAATAAGTGCCGAGCCTCAGGCTGATCCTGCCTGTTTCGGTGATGAAGCCGATCGTCAGCGCTTTGAATTCAACAGCCTTCAGGGAGGTTGGGGTAAATATGACCGGAGGACGGTAAAACTCCTGCCTGAGTATGATCCTGTCGTCGCTAACCGTTATGTACCTCCGGGTGTAGCCCAGTCCTGATGCAATCATCCAGAACCCGAAGAGCAGGAGGAAGGCTGTGGCTATCCATGCTGACGTTGAGGAGGCTGCTGTTCCCCTGATGCTGTACATATACCACCCGGCCGCAACAAGGCAGGCTATGCCAAAAACAGTTCTCATGATCTTGCCTGTCCTGTTTTCTTCCTGCAGGTCAATGTTATACCTTGTCTCTTTCATCTCATGTTCTGAAAGAACCAATTTACTTATTTTTGGATAGCAAGAGCACTATTTATATCTTGATCCGGGTTTTATTTTCCCGATGAATTATTTACTTTTAAGGTTTGTATAGAACTATTAACCACCTGTAATATGAAAGAGGACAAAAGAACATTCACAAGGCGGTCATTTGTAGGCACTACGGGTGCTGCAATAGCCGGCCTTACAATTCTGCCGTCAAATGTAGTAAGCGGCCTGGGCCACCGCGCTCCGAGCGACAAGCTTAACATTGCCGGTATTGGTATCGGTGGCGTTGGTGCCACCAACCTGAGGAATGTGGCGTCGTCAGAAAATATAGTAGCTCTCTGTGATGTTGACTGGGGATACTCAAAGAGGGTATTTGACGCTTACCCGACAGCCAAGAAATTCTGGGACTTCAGGAAGATGTATGATGAGATGGGCAAATCTATTGATGCAGTGATCATTGCAACTGCCGATCATACTCATGCGTTATCAGCAGCACAGGCAATGACCCTTGGCAAGCATGTATACCTGCAGAAACCGCTCACTCACAGTGTTTATGAGTCAAGGCTTCTTACAAAGCTCGCCGCGAAACACAAGGTTGCCACCTCCATGGGTAACCAGGGTTCCTCCGGTATCGGAGTGGATCTCGTTCAGGAGTGGATTCAGAACCGCGAGATAGGGGAGGTTACCAAAGTGGAGGCATTTACAGACCGTCCTATCTGGCCGCAGGGTCTGAACAGACCTTCAAAGGTTGACAAGGTTCCAAAGACACTTGACTGGGATCTGTTCCTCGGCCCGGCACCCGTACGGCCATACAATGCAATCTATCATCCGTGGAACTGGAGAGGCTGGTGGGATTTCGGAACCGGAGCGCTGGGTGATATGGCTTGCCATATCCTGCATCCTGTTTTCAAATCACTTAAGCTTACATATCCGACTAAAGTACAGGCAAGTTCTACACTTCTTCTGACCGACTGTGCGCCCAATGCACAGACTGTGAAGTATATCTATCCGGCTAGGACGGCTCCGGCACATTACAAGATTGATCTGCCGGAGGTGGAAGTTATATGGTATGACGGTGGTCTGCAGCCGATGAAGCCGGAAGGCTGGCCTGACGGAAAGGATATGAATGATGCAGGTGGCGGAGTAATTTTCCACGGCACCAAGGATAAACTCATCTGCGGTTGCTACGGAGTGAATCCGTGGCTCCTCTCAGGCCGTGTGCCAAAGGCACCTGAGACCGAAAGGCGTGTTGCAGATGCCACAAAGGGCGGGCATGAAATGGACTGGGTGCGCGCCTGCAAGGAGAGCCCGGATAACCGGATACTTACCAAATCTGACTTCTCCGAAGCCGGACCATTTAATGAGATGGTAGTTATGGGAGTGCTGGCAGTCAGGCTGCAGGGGCTGAACAAGACCCTCGAATGGAACGGAGAAAAGATGGAATTCACCAATATCAAAGATGAAGACACGATTAAGATCTGCATTGAGGATAATTTCAGTATCACCGACGGTCATCCGACCTTTGACAAGAAGTGGACAGACCCGATAAATGTCAGGCAGTTTGCTGCAGAAATGATAAGGCACAACTATCGCAGCGGCTGGTCACTCCCGGAAATGCCCGCATAATCAATTATTAATAATCAAATACCTAAAATAGAATAGCTTATGAAACTGATTAAAACAATGTTTGTTCTTATTCTGGCTGCATCATTCGTTTCCTGCGGATCAGGAAAGGAGAAGAAAAGTGCTGAAAAGAAATCGACCGAGGCTGAGGTCTGGACATACCTCTTTGACGGAACATCGACCCAGGGATGGCGCAACTACAACAAAACAACCTTCCCTGAGCAGGGATGGTCTATTGTTGACGGCGCACTGTACTGCCAGGGATCCGGCAAGGGTGAAGCCGGCGGCGGCGGTGGTGACATCATCTATGACAAGAAGTTCTCCAACTTCCATCTTAAGCTTGAATGGAAGATCTCCGAAGGCGGTAACAGCGGTATTTTCTACCTTGGACAGGAGAGCCCGGAGTTCGAAACTATCTGGAGGACAGCCCCCGAGATGCAGGTTCTTGACAATGAAAAACATCCTGATGCTCAGGCAGGCAAAGACGGCAACCGCCAGGCAGGCTCACTCTATGACCTGATTCCTGCTGTGCCGCAGAATGCAAAACCTGTCGGTGAATGGAACACAGCTGAGATCAAGGTTTACAAGGGATCCGTATGGCATATTCAGAATGGAGTGACCGTTCTGGAATATCATCTCTGGACTCCCGAATGGAATACACTTGTTGCAGCAAGCAAGTTCCCGGCACTTAATCCCAACTGGGCGAATGTGGCTACAGAAGGTTACATCGGCCTTCAGGATCACGGTGATGATGTCTGGTACAGGAATATTCAGATCAGGGAATTGTAATATTTACAAAACATACCGGATATTCCGGATGATATGAACATAACGGCAGGTCTCAGACCTGTCGTTATGTGTTATATCCAGAAGCTATCGTCAAGATGACTGTTGCGGCAGGTCTGAGACCTGCCGTTACTATGGATTAAAACAGATATCTGGTTACAGGGAGGGATTGCCCTTTAATCCGATCTCCTCTGCCACCTCGCGCATGCCCATGATTGTATCCGTTATCAGGTCATTCAGGTCGGTGCCGAGCATGGCCGCACCCTTCTCGATGACACTGCGGTCAACTCCCGCGGCGAAACGCCTGTCAGTCCATTTCTTTCTCACTGACCTGGCTTCCATATCCATGACGCTGCGCGAGGGACGCACGAGGGCGCTTGTATTCACCAGTCCGGTCAGCTCGTCAACGGCAAACAATGTCTTTTCGAGCAAGGTCTGAGGTTCGGTGTCGGAGCAGATCCCGTAGCCATGGCTTATGACTGCCCGGACATATTCCTCCGGCCATCCCTCTTCCTTCAGTATTTTCTCCGTCATGGTGCAGTGCTGTTCCGGGTACTTCTCATAATCAAGGTCATGGATAAGTCCTATGACTCCCCATTTTTCCTCATCCTCGCCGTGTTTTCGAGCCATGTATCTCATGACGGCTTCCACTGACAGGGCGTGCCTGTAAAGACTTTCAGACTGATTATACCTGAGGAACAGTTCAAGCGCCTGTTCACGTGATGGGCCTGTACTCATATCCTGTGTCATTGCTTAACGATCCTGACCGTAGTACTCTTTGTTCCTGCGCTGACGCGAAGTGAATAGACTCCGGCAGCAAGTTGGCGGCAGTCCAGCGGTATGATATTCCTTCCGGGAGAAAGTTCCCTGTCGGTGCGCATTACAATCCTTCCGGCCGGATCGAAGATTTCGATCAGGGCACTGTTGCCTCCCTCATAATCCATTTCAAGGGTGAAGTTTTCTCTGAATGGATTAGGATGGACTGACACTTTCCCTTCGTCAATGTCAGGGCCTGTGCCGGAGATTACGAAGGAGACCATCGCAGTATCGTTGCCCGGGTAACCGTCTTCAGGCAATCTGTTAATAATATATATGCGGTACGGGATGTCCTTTACCAGGCTTGTTCTGTGCGTGAATGCAACGTCAATTGTATCTCCCGGATCAATTTTCCTGTAAAAGGTTTCGATGACCGGATCTCCGTCATTGATCCTGTATGCCATCGGGAAACTTGTTACCGGGGTCCTGCCGAAATTGATCACCCGGCCCCTGATCGTAACATCACCGGGCAAAGCGGAAGGCTGTGGTGCAAATACACTGTCAATGTGCAAATCAGCCTCAAGGAAGGCGATATCAGGGAATGTGAGCTGGTCAAGCCATGCTGCATCCATCCCGCCGGAGAGTGAGACATCCTTGGAGTAGACCCATTCAAGGAGATGTACACCCGGCTTGAGAACCTTCTTCCTGAGCGCCCATGGTGTGTCACCTGAAATCTGCATGTCAACCATACTGTCAACCCTGAAAGTAAGCTGGTCATAGACAGGCTCAGAAGAGACCCTTACATAGAATGAAAGTGTATCCGCAACAGGGTTGTTTACGTATATGGAGAGGACTGATTCCGATTTGTCCGGGATCGGTGCGGACCTGGCAGAGTTAACATTATCCCACGATGCTGCCGATGTAATGATCCAGGGGTAATCACCGCCGGTGATCCATGGGAAGACATCAAATCTTCCGAATTCAAATGTCTCACGGGTCTTTCCTGTGCTGATTGACCACCTGCCGGTTGCTTCGTAGTTTCCGCAGACAAAACTGACATCAAACGGGATCACTCTTCCGGACCCGGAGAGCAGCGAAATCTCCGATTCCAGGAGCAGGTCCTTATCCTCACCGGGCATGAGGACCCCGGTGGTAACATTTGGCTCCTTTAGGGTGAGCCATGTACCGGCCGATGTGACTTTTACGGTACCGCTGGCTGCCGAAGAACCCTCGTTCCTGACCCTGACTTTAAGATGAAGGGTCTCCCCCGGATCCGGAAGGAAGTTGGAGTTTCCCAGATAGGAGTCATCGTGTATAACAGAGATGATCTTAAGAACAGGTGCATGCAGGGTCATGTCGATGCCGAAACGGAATTCCTCATCGTTTTCCTTGAGGGTGAGCATAAGAGAAGCCAGTTCTCCGTCCTCAACCCGGTCAGAGACGTCGAAACTGAACTTGCCTGAGATGGTCCGCGACTCTCCCGGCAAAAGGATACCGATTGTTGCAGTATCTGCTGCAACAGAGATCATGCCTGATGCAACAGCCAGACGTGCTGTCAGTTTTGAAGTGCTTACCTTTCCTGTATTTTTGACTGTAACCACAAGATTAACCGGCTCGCCGTAATCCGGCACGCCGTCTCCGTTTCCTCCCGTGTCATCGAACACAACATCACCAGCAGTAATGAACGGAGCAGCCACATCTCCGAAATAAAGTGTCTTGTACCATGGCACCATGTTCTGTCCTGTGATTACAAGCAGACATGAGTCCTTTACACCTTCAGGAATTGTCAGAGAGACGTTCCCGGAGGGGCTTACGTGACGTGCATCCCATAGAGTGTCAAAGTCAGAGAGCGCCGCATAGGCAAACGGTTTCGCAAAAAAGCTGAGAGCAGTCAGTTCCTTGGGAATCCTGTCCGGAAGATCAATTGAAAATGTCTCCGGTCTCCCGATCAGCGGAGACAGTGAGGGATCACCCAGAAGAATATATGTTTCCCAGTAATATTTTTTGCGCGGGCTCGTGCTTGCAGAGACCGACATATTTCCGGAGAAATTGATCTGCCCCATTGTATGATACCAGTCCCCGGGTGGTTCGCCGTTCGTATGGAACAGCCTGTCAAATGCTCCAATGCCGGATGTCACGTAGGTGATCTCCGGTCCGGGTGTCCCCGGGCCCACTGACCAGAAAAAGTCATCACTCCAGAATGAGTCATTGGTGCATCCGATAAAGCCTATGGCCCCTTTGTCTGGTGTAGTGACCATCGCAGTTCCGAAACAGGAAGCAACATTTATCTGTGCCGTACGGCACGCATTTGCTATTATGAGGGGGTAAGCGTTCTTGTTTGTCAGATCCTTGACGGCTGATGTTTTAAATACCGGATCACTGAACCCTGTGGCTTCACCGTGGCCGGTATAGTTGAGGAAGGTGAGGCCATTGCTGAAAACGGTTTTCAGCGAGTCATCCTTAAGTGGTGCTTCCGGATAGAGCCAGCGGATTGCATTGAGTGATGTATCCCTGCCCAGATAGTTGTTGTAGAGATAGGAAACCTGGCCATTCATGTAAAGCTCAAAGCCGGGAGCATTTCCGGCGGTAGCCAGGGCTCCGGCCCAGAACTCATTTTCAGCGCCGTACCTGTATGTCTCATAGTCAATTATTTTCTTAACCATCCCACTCATCTGGACAGTATCGGAGGCAGGCAGCCTCCCGATGAAGAGATCAGGTATAAAATCTCCCTCACCGTCAAACTCGCCGTAGTACAGATCGGAGACGTTCTTTGTATCACGTGATGTCGGAATTATTGCAGGATCACCGGCAATCAGCAGATAATGCACCGGCATGCCGCGTGACTGAAGGTCGAAATAGAGTTCGGAGATATCCCTCTTCAGGTATTTGTAAACTGTGTCGGCAGGTCCTGGACCCTTGTAAATCACGGTTGTCTCTATGCCCTTCAGCATTTTCCACCTGGTGAGCGGTTCAATTTGTCTTCTGAAGAGCGAGTCGGTAACTATGATCATGTGTACGGGACGGTCTGAGTAGCCCGGGACATAGGTATCCGACGAGTAGCTGCCCTTGCTGAATCCAGGGTCGCTTACCTCTTCTCCCTTGGACGGGGAGGGCTTGTAGACAATGTCAATTTTGAGGGAGGTAATGAGGTCAATGTACTTTCCTCCGGGGTTGTAAAATGCCGGATAAACAGCTATGCCTGCCAGCTTGCGACCTCTGAAAGTGCCTTCGTGTGTTACAGTTACAGTGTCATGCCGGAGTGTCTCCGCAGAGACATATGACTTCCTGTCCTTGACGGTCACCCTGTCATCCTGAGCTTCATTTTTGGTCCTTGCTGGCTGGGCGGGAAAAATTTCAACATCCGTGTATGAGTGTTCCGTAAGTCTTATCCTCTCTGAGGTGACATCCGTGAGGGTGACAGTAATTTCCATCCCATCCGGAACTTCAACCAACCAGCTGTAAACAGGAAGCTCAGGTTTGCCTGTCTCCGATGTGAGATGATGGCCCGGAAGGGTCATTCTGACATAACGGCCTGACGGATCTGTAATATTTATGAAACCGGGGCTCCCGGCCCTGTAGGTTATTTCTGAAGGTGGGCGGAGAGATCTTGCTCCGGGTTGTTCCCCTGCAGACCTTCCGGCATACGGCTGTGATTCTGCTTCGGGCAGATTTAGCAGCATCAACGCAGCTGCAAGCATTGCTAGTGCCCTCTGATTTACCCTCATAACCTGAATATGCGGAGCCAAGATAGTTAAAATTACCTCAAATTATATGCCTGAACCTGTTCCGGCCGTTATATAAATTGAATTCGTATATTTAACCTTTAATACAGGGAAATGTTCAGGGTATGAAGAAGGGGCTTCAGCTTGCCGTACTCCTTTTGTTTTATTCACTTTCAGTCAGTTCTCAGATCAACAGGTATGGCACTCCGTTGATCAGTGTCTATGA
>JAEYZD010000186.1 GCA_023430725.1 Bacteroidota bacterium
ATCAGCGAAAACACCGCGCCATAGAAGAGGTTATCAAGCCATTTCTGCTGCACTACATCCGTTTCGCCTATAATGGGGTCAGAGGGGAAAAAGGATGATAAACCGTATTCAACCAGGCTGATATCGCTCTTCTGCTCCTCGTAGTAACCCTGACCCGTTGTCAGGTGCAGTCCGGTGTTGAGGCTTACCTTGCCGGGGAAGATGTGTGTATGGAAAAGATGGTAATGGTTTTGGGTGTAGACATCGGTCTCATCCTCGTAGTAGCGAGTAATACCTTCAGCATCAACGTATTCACCTGCAGGGTTATACCTCCTGTTTTCCTGTAATATCTCTGCCGGCACTCCCCACCAGCTGATTCCCGTCTTCTGGCTGCCGGTGATAACGTTGAAGCGGATCATGTCTGACGGGGCTGACCAGAGTCCTGATACCATCGCAGAGCGAATGGCAGCCTTGCTGTGATCGACATAGCCGTCACTGCGGATGTCCGATGCACGGACCATCATGCTGAACCTGTCACCCACCATCCCGGTCCAGGCCTTCGCCGAAAGGCGTGAGGTATTGAAGGAGCCGTATGACATCTCTGCCGATGCTCCCGCATCAACCGGAGGAGTCATGGTGCTGATGTTTACCGAGGCGCCAAAAGCACCTGCGCCGTTTGTGGATGTCCCCACCCCGCGCTGCACCTGGATGCTGCCCGTGGACGATGCCAGGTCCGGGAGATCAACCCAGAACACCTGCTGCGATTCGGAGTCGTTGAGGGGTATTCCGTCAAGGGTTATGTTTATCCTGCTTGCATCGGAGCCGCGGATGCGCAGGGATGTATAACCTATCCCCGTCCCGGCGTCGGATGTCTCCACAACCGAGGGTGTCAGGGCAAGGAGGAACGGCATGTCCCTTGTCATATCCCTGTCGCGCAGCTCCTCTGCTCCCACCGTGGAGTGTGCCATGGGTGTGCGTGTTCCGGCGCGGCTGCCCCTGACGATCACCTCGCCGGCGATGTAGAGGGCCTCGCGGAGTGTCACATCGAGACGGACTGTGCCGTGTACCGTGACCGTTGTGTCAACAGGTTCGTACCCGGTGAAGCTGACCCGTACTGAATATGTACCGTCACGAAGGCCGCGAAGGGTGTATCTCCCGTCGTTGCCTGCGGCCACGCCTGTACCTGCCCCGCTTACCATCACCGTGGCTCCGGCCAACGGTAAGCCTGTCTCATCGGTCACCATTCCGGTGACCGTCGCGCCGTGTCGCTGACCTGTCAGAGAAGCTGCCAGGGCCAGCATAAATAGAACAGTAAACAATTTCTTCCTCACCATATCAACAACATTTATATCCGACATCGTCAGAAGTGAGGGTGTTCACGCAAGCTGGAAATGATTACTCTCTTTCCCTCCGCCGGCATTACCCGGATCAGGTTGTAAGGGTATGATCTCAGCCTGTTTAGTAAGGCACCCCGTAATTCGACAGTGCAAAGATAATACAAAAAATGTTGAAATGGCAGTTTCAGGGTCCCGGAAACTCTATTCCCTCTTATTTGTATATTTGCACCGGGGATAAGAAAGATGGACACTATTCTGAAGAAACTTAAATACGGTGATCAGGGGCGTATTGCAATACTGAATGCGCCGGAAGACTTTCGTGAAAGGATCAACGGCCTGCTGCCTGAGGTTACCATTGACACTGAGATAAACGCCCGTTTCCTGTATGATTTCATGATAGCCTTCACTCCTGCCTCGGGTGAGGTGGATAAGCTGGGGCCGGCATGCATACATAACCTGAGTGACGACGGCAAGCTCTGGCTTGCTTACCCGAAGGGGACCTCGCGCAGATACAAGAGTGACATCAACCGTGACCACGGATGGGAAACGGTTACCGGGGCAGGGTTCAGGCCGGTGAGCCAGGTGTCAATAGACGAAGACTGGTCGGCACTGCGGTTCAGGAATTTGAAGTACGTCAAACCGGTCAAAAAGGAGGGCTGATGGCTTCATGCAAGACAGCGCGGTGGATCTCTGCGCTCCTGGCTCTTACTGTTCTCATCTCATGTAACAGAAACCGCGAGACAGAGTTCTTCACGGGCAGGCTTGATTTCCCCGTGCAGCCAAGTCTTGGTGTAAAGGAGGCGATGGCTGCGCGGGTTGTTCCGCACCAGCGCCAGCTGGACTGGCAGCAGCTTGAGATGACTGCCTTCATACATTTTACGGTTAATACCTTCACAGGGCTCGAGTGGGGCACCGGGAAGGAATCGCCCGAAATCTTCAACCCATCCTCCCTGGACGCCGGACAATGGGTCAGGGTGCTCAGTGAAGCAGGAATGAAGATGGTAATCATCACAGCAAAACATCACGACGGATTCTGTCTCTGGCCCACGAAGACCACCACCCATTCGGTGGCATCCAGCCCCTGGAAGAACGGGCAGGGCGATGTAATAAAAGAACTGAAGGAGGCGTGCGAAGAGTATGGCATGAAGTTCGGCGTATACCTCTCACCCTGGGACAGGAATGCAGCATGCTACGGCGATTCTCCAGCGTACAACAGGTTTTACATGGAACAGCTGACAGAGCTGCTCACATGGTACGGAAAGGTTGATGAGGTATGGTTTGACGGCGCCAACGGCGAAGGAGCTGACGGGCGGAGACAGGAGTACGACTGGCAGGCATACTATGATCTTATCAGGAAGCTTCAGCCAGAGGCAGTAACGGCCATTATGGGTGAAGATGTCCGCTGGGTCGGTACCGAGAGCGGTTACGGACGTGAGACGGAGTGGAGCGCCACTGTCCTGGCCCCCGGCGGAACACCGGAGAGTGTTGCAATCAATGAGGAACTCGGATTGAATGCAATGTCTGCTGATCTTGGCAGCAGCAGCCTGCTGAACAGGGCAGAGCACCTCTTCTGGTATCCCGCCGAGGTGGATGTCTCTATCAGGCCGGGATGGTTCTGGCGTGCATCGGAAGACTCACTTGTAAAGGATGTAGCCAGGCTTGCTGACATCTACCTGAGTTCGGTGGGCCGCAACGCCGTCCTCCTGCTGAACGTCCCGCCGGATAACCGCGGGCTGATAACCGATCATGACATACGGAGCCTGCAGGGGCTGAAAGCCTGGATAGATGAAATGTATGCCACCGATCTTATGAACGGAGCCAGACCTTACGGCAGAGGCGCCGCCGCCCTGATCGACGGGAACAACCGCACATCATGGAGTCCGCGCCGCAAGCGCGTGGTCTCATTCGTCCCTGCAATAGCAGCCACTTTCAATGTTGCGATGCTGCAGGAAGACATCAGCAGGGGTCAGAGGGTGGAAAAGTTCATCATTGAAACCCTGGCAAACAAACAGTGGGACACCGTGGCAACAGGCACTACAATAGGCTATAAAAGGATGATCCGTTTTCCCGAGGTGAAGGCTGACGAGATCAGGCTGACAATCGTCTCCTCAAGGGCTACTCCCCATATCAGCACATTTGCCCTCTATCATGCTGACTGATTTGGTACGGTTATTGTGGCAACCCCGGAGTTAATTCAAACTTTAAAAATATCTGCTCTTACAATGAAACTGCTTAAGTTTTTGCCAATACTGCCGATAATAGTTCTGACCTCCTGTAACATGGATCCGGGCTACACCGCATACAGCAACGTAGTGATACCCTTTGATGAACGGTCAGTGCCTGAAACAGGGCAGGTAGGCACTCCTGTCAATATCATGGCCAGTGCCAAGATGGACAATGGGTGCTGGTTCAACATACACTTCATCCTTACAGAGAAGGATGACCGTCAGTATGAGATGGTTGCACTTGCCGATTTCGAGACAAGCGGGGTATGCCCCACAGTCGTCGTTTCAGGTGACACAACCGTGACATTCACTCCCACCCGTCCGGGCAATCATGTGATTACATTCCATATGAGTCCCACGGTGGCAGAGCGTGATACTATTGTGGTTGGCGAGGCACTGCCAGACAAATAGGCTATCTCGTAGTCCTGCGCACCGTATCGGAAAGCCAGTTGCCCTGGCGCTCCTCCTCGGCCCTGTGGAATATTTCCTTATTGACGTACTTGATTGATTCCACCGTATAGAGTGCCCTGGGATTGAACCGGTTAATTTCGTCGAGAACCTCCTTTATCATGCTCCTTTTTGCGATGATGTAGATTACAGCCACATCACCCTCAATCCCCTGTGCTTTAACCGATGTGACACCATACCCTTTGGTTCTGAGATCATCAATCAGGTTGGTTGCGTCTTTCCGGGTTATGACCCTTATCATCTCATGCCCTATCGCCAGCCTCTCTTCAAGGTACATCCCGATGAAGTTGCCTGTGGCAAAGCCTCCCGCATAGGCGAAGTAGCAGACCCAGTTGTCAAGGTCCTGCATGATCCTGCTTATGGCAAGCAGCCATATCAGTACCTCGAAGAAGCCCACGAGGGGTGCCACATTTCTCATACCCTTTGTTACGAAGATGATCCTCAGTGTGCCGAGGGAAACATCGATTATCCTTGCCAGAAATATGAAGAGCGGCAGCAGAACGTATGTAACGAGATCAGAATTAAGGGTTTCCATGATACTGACAAACATTTTTGAACTTGCTAATATATGACTATTTTTGAAACAGACAGCCCGCTAAACCGATGCCGATGAGATCACTGAAAACCATTCCGCTCTTAATCCTGCTGATCCTTCCGAAGGCGCTCTCCGGACAGGAGCGCGACTCTGTGCTGACGCTGCTCTTCGCCGGTGACATAATGGGCCATGACGGGCAGATAGCCTCTGCAAGGGATGACTCCACCGGAGCCTATGCGTATGACACTGTATTCAGTTATGTTGCACCCCTGCTGGAAGGGGTTGATGTGGCAATCGGCAACCTTGAGGTGACTCTTGGCGGTCCGCCCTTCAGGGGATATCCTGCCTTCAGTTCCCCTGACGAGCTGGCAGTTGCGTGCCGGAATGCAGGATTTGACATCCTCGGCACGGCAAACAACCACTCGGCCGACAGGGGTTCGAGAGGCATCTTCCGCACAATCAGGGTTCTTGACAGCCTGGGCATAAGGCATACGGGAACCTGGATCAGTCCTGAATCACGCGACTCCCTTACACCTCTGATGATCGGACATGAGTCGATGAGGGTTGCACTCCTGGCTTACACCTACGGCACAAACGGCATAACCGTGCCTCCGCCGGCAACTGTTGCCTACATTGATACCGTTCGTGCTGCCGCGGAGATCAGAAGGGCGAAATGCCTGGGGGCAGACCAGACTGTGATCTTCATCCACTGGGGGATTGAATATGACACCATCGCCTCGCGTGAGCAAAAGCTTATTGCATCCGCCTTGCAGCGCAGCGGTGCTGACATTGTAATCGGCTCTCACCCCCACGTGCTGCAACCCATGAACGCTGAGACAGACAGTGCCGGATTCAGCAACCCGGTTGTATGGTCAATGGGAAACTTCGTCTCCAACCAGCGCACGCTCAGGCGCGACGGAGGGGCAATGATCAGGCTTGACATCACTGCCAGGGGAGATACGACATTCATTTCGGATGCCGGATATGTACTTACATGGGTCTACACCCCCGTGGAACAGGGCAAGAAGAAATTTTACATACTCCCCTGTGCTGAATTTGAAAAGAGGCCTGAATTCTTCCAGTCATCAGAGCATTATGATGCAATGATGACCTACATCAGTGACGCCCGCAGGCTGCTTGACAATCTTAACACCGGATTCCGGGAGACGGCATTCCTCGATGGCAACTGGGTCACGGTTTCGAGATAGCAGGTCACGTAAATTTGCTATATTTACCCGCACTTAGATCTTAAATGGAAGAATCGACATTACTCCTCGCCGGCACCGCCGTTACTATCGGGTTCGTTCATACGCTTGTGGGACCCGACCATTACCTTCCCTTCATAGTAATGGGTGAGGCCCGGAGGTGGAGTATCCGTAAAACGATGCTGATAACCTTCCTGTGCGGGCTTGGTCATGTACTGAGTTCAGTAGTTGTCGGATTCATAGGCATTGCTGCCGGAATTTCCCTCTCAAAACTGGAATTCCTCGAAGGTTTCAGGGGTAACATCGCAGCGTGGCTGCTGATAGCCTTCGGGCTGGTATGGATGCTTATCAGCCTTCGCAGGCTTTACCGGAGCAGAAAGCATGTGCACAACCATGCACATGCTGACGGAACGGCACATGCACATGAACATGACCACTTCAGCGGCCACTCCCACGTTCACCTGGCAGACAGGAAGAACCTGACGCCATGGATTCTCTTCCTGATCTTCGTGCTCGGACCGTGCGAGCCGCTCATACCCATCCTAATGTACCCGGCTGCACAGAACAATTTCGGAGGCGTCGTAATTGTCTCCCTGCTCTTTTCGGCAACAACGATATTAACCATGATGGCGGTGGTCATTGCCTTCAGGCTCGGACTCAGCCGCATTAATCTCAGGCCCCTTGAACGGTGGGTGAATGTTATCGCCGGGGCAACCATCGCAGTCTCAGGCCTTGCAATCCAGTTTCTAGGTCTCTGAGATCATTTTTATTCGTAGCTTTGACCAAAATTTATCAGATGAGTTTTGACTATAATACACAGAGGAAAAGAATGTCCCTGCCCGAGTACGGAAGGAATGTTCAGAAGATGATAGAACATATCAAGAGCATTAAGGATCCGGAGGAGAGAAACCAGGCCGCAAGGACAATCATACAGATAATGGGGAACCTTAACCCCAACCTCAGGGAGGTGACTGATTTCAGGCACAAGCTGTGGGATCATCTAATGATCATAGCAGATTTTGACCTCAATGTGGACTCCCCCTATCCGGCACCTGACCAGGGCAAGCTGACTGCCAAACCCAACAAGGTGCCATATCATAACGGTGACGTAAAATATGCACATTACGGGCGCATTGTTCCTGCCATGATTGAAGCTGCTGCTCAGATGGATGACGGTGAGGAGAAGGACTATCTTACAGGACTCATTCTTAACCAGATGAAGAAGGATTACCTTACCTGGAACAAGGCACAGGTGGCTGATGAGATCATTATCAGGGATATGATCGCTATATCCGGTGACAGGCTGAAGGTTCCGGAAAACTTCAGGATGCCCGATGTGCGGGATCTCCTTGCTCCTCCCAAGGCCAAGCCGCAGGGAAGGTACCAAAGCCGGCCGCAGGACAAGTACAAGGGTCAGCAGAACAAGCTGAACAAGAAGAAGCACAAGAGCTATTAACTTTCTTAATCAATAAGTCATGGGCATCATCAACATAACCACATATGAGGCGCCCCTGCCAGGCGGGCACTACTCACAGGCAGTCGTCTCCGGTAATGTTATCTTCGTCTCGGGCCAGCTTCCCGTGGTTCCGCTTACCGGTGACAGGCTTACCGGGAGCGTCAGTGAACAGACGCTTCAGGCATTGAAGAATGTGCTCAGTATTGTTAAGGCGGCCGGCGGCGACATAACCACTATTGCCAGAACCACCATCTATACAACGGATGTGAAGAGCTGGGAGGAGATCAACAGGGTTTATGCCGATTTCTTCGGTCCCGTTCACCCTGCCAGGTCAATCATAACTGTGGCAGGCCTGCATCACGGTTGCCTGGTTGAGATCGAGGCGGTGGCCTATACCCTCTGAGTTGACACTTTGTCAGTTTTGGGATTGTGGCCGGCATTTTGCAGTTGGGCCCGTAGTAAATTGTTTTTATCATGGTAAAAAAGAAGAGTCACGAAGAGAGGCATGATGAACCTATGCCCGGCAAGGAAACACAGGATAATCAAACCAATACGGAGAGTGCAGCTTCAGGGCATCCGGCGCCTGATGGCGAACCTGAAACAGCGGAAACGACCCGGACGGAGGAAGAACTTATGAGTAAACTGACAGAAATGCAGGACAGGTACCTGCGACTCTCTGCCGAATTTGACAACTACAGGAAAAGGACACTGAGGGAGAAGATCGAACTTGCACAGTCAGGCGGCGAGTCAGTCATAAAGAAGCTTCTTCCGATCATCGATGATTTTGACAGGGCCATGATCTCGATGCGCTCAACCGACGACTGCATTGCAGTCAAAGCCGGCCTTGAGCTGATATACAATAAGATAAATGAATTCCTCAGGCACAGCGGAGTATCAGAGATACAGGCTGTCAACGAAGAGTTCAATGCCGACCTGCATGAGGCCGTCACCACAATTCCCGTGGAAGATGAGAAGATGAAGGGCAGGGTGATTGATGTTACCCAGAAGGGTTATATCCTGAATGAAAAAGTGATCCGCTTTCCGAAGGTGGTAGTGGGCGAATAATAGAACAGTACCGGACAGACATATGTCGAAAAGAGACTATTACGAAGTACTTGGACTAAGCAAGGGGGCATCGAAGGATGAGATCAAGAAGGCCTACCGGAAACAGGCGCTGAAGTTTCATCCTGACAAGAATCCAGGCGACAAGGATGCCGAGGAGAAGTTCAAGGAAGCTGCCGAGGCTTACGAGGTTCTCAGCAATGATGAGAAGAAGGCGAGGTATGATCAGTTCGGGCATGCCGGAATGAACGGCGGCGGTTTTGGCGGCGGTTTTGGCGGCGGCATGACTATGGAAGACATATTCTCCTCATTCGGGGACATTTTCGGCGATGCCTTCGGTGGAGCATTTGGTTCACGCCGTGGCGGCGGCCGCTCGAGGAATGTCAACAAGGGGAGCAACCTCAGGCTGAAAGTCAAGCTCACCCTTGAGGAGTTCGCGCACGGCGCCGAGAAGCGTGTCAAGGTGAACAAGTACGTGGCTTGCAACACCTGCCACGGCAGCGGTGCAGCCTCTGACAGCGACGTTACCACCTGCAGTGCCTGCAAGGGGACGGGTCATACAACCAGGGTGATGAATACAATCCTTGGGCAGATGCAGACCTCCGCTCCATGCAACACCTGTGGCGGCGAAGGGAAGGTCATCACAAAAAAGTGCCAGAAGTGCTACGGCGAAGGGATCGTACAGGCCGAAGAGGTCATCCCTCTCAATATTCCGGCAGGACTCGCTCCGGGGATGCAGCTCTCGGTGACAGGCAAAGGTAACGCGGCACGCCGCGGAGGTATCAACGGTGACCTTATCGTAGTCATTGATGAAGAGCCGCACGAGAACCTGATACGTGAAGGCAATGACCTGATCTACAATCTTTTTATCAGCATACCTGAAGCCATTCTCGGTGCCAATGTGGAGGTACCCACAATTGAAGGCAAGGTGCGGATCAAAATTGATCCCGGAACACAGGGCGGAAAGATACTGCGGCTCAGGGGCAAGGGCCTTCCTGACGTAAACGGTTACGGCAAGGGCGACCTGCTGGTGAATGTAAACGTCTGGATACCAAAGAATCTCAGTCGCGAGGAACAGAAGGCAATGGAGCAGTTCAGGAACTCATCCACCTTCACCCCGAAGCCTGACGCTGATGACAAGGGCTTCTTTGACAGGGTAAAGAATTACTTCTCCTGAGAGGCGGAAAACCTCATTAAATAAGGCCGGCACACTGCATATACAGTGTATCGGCCTTTTTTTATATCTTTGATGTTCCCGGACTAACAATTAAATTGTGGAAAGAAATGATCTTATTTGAAGCCAAAGACGTTACGAAACGCTTTGCCACCCAGACTGCGCTCGACGGTGTCAGCATAAGCGTTCCGGAACAGAGCATCTACGGGCTGCTGGGGCCCAACGGAGCGGGTAAAACCACCCTTATCCGGATAATCAACCAGATTACGGCACCGGACACCGGTGCACTCTTCCTGAACGGTCGCCCGCTGAAGCCGGAAGATGTCAACAACATAGGGTACCTGCCCGAAGAGCGGGGTCTTTACAAGAAGATGAAGGTTGGCGAGCAGGCCCTCTACCTCGCACAGCTCAAGGGTCTCAGCCATGCAGAGGCAATGCGCAGGCTGAAATACTGGTTCAAAAAACTCCAGATTATTGACTGGTGGGACAAGAAGGTTGAGGAGCTCTCGAAGGGGATGCAGCAAAAGGTGCAGTTCGTCACCACTGTGCTGCACGAACCGAAGCTGCTGATCTTCGATGAACCCTTCACAGGATTTGACCCGATAAACGTTAAACAGATCAAGGAAGAGATCCTTTACCTTCGCGAACGGGGAGCAACAATTATCTTCTCTACCCATAACATGAGCTCAGTGGAGGAACTATGTGACAATATCACCCTGATAAACAAGGCTAATGCCATCCTGGAGGGAAGTGTCGAAAAGATTCGGCATGACTGGGCCGGGAATGAATACGAAATAGTAATGGCAGGTGAGGTGACACCATCCTCCAACGGCCTCTTCACAGTACTCCACTCGACCTTTGAAGGCGGTAAGAGCACGGTGCGCATCAAGGCAGCAGAACCGGCAGACAACAACGGTATCATAAGCGCCATGACCGCTGCCGGAAAAGTGCTTTCGTTTAATCCGGCTCTCCCTTCGATGAACGAAATATTCATACGCGTGGTGGAAACAAAAAACAAGGAAGCCTTAAAAAACTGAGCCATGAACAAGATAGCACTGATTATACGCAGGGAATATATCACCCGGGTCATGAAGAAATCGTTCCTGATCATGACCTTCCTCACCCCCTTCCTCTTTGCCCTGATCTTCATCATCCCGATGCTTGTGATGAACAATGAGGACAAGGACTTCAAGAAGATAGCAGTCATTGAAAACGGTTCGGATCTCTTCAAAGACGTCATTCCGAACACCAAGGATACTGAGTTTGAGTACCGGAGCGATCTTAAGCTCGATGACATAAAGAACAATTTCGCCGAGCAGGGTTACTATGGGGTACTCTTCATCTCACCGGAGATAGTCTCTTCTCCCGATGCCATACAGCTGATATCCATGAAACAGCCGCCGATCGGCCTCCTGGATCACATCACGGGCTCCCTTGAGAAGGAGATAGAGAAGCAGAAGCTCCTCGCCTACAACATCGAAAACCTGGATGAGATCCTAAAGACAATCAACACAAGCGTAAGGATCCAGACAATAAAGATGGATGAATCGGGCGGCGCCCGCGAGACAAGCACCGGTATCTCCATGGCGCTGGCGTACCTGGGAGGATTCCTGATGTACATGCTTGTGTTCATGTTCGGTTCAATGGTCATGCGCGGAGTGATCGAGGAGAAGACCAACCGCATAGTGGAGGTCATCGTCTCTTCGGTGAAACCTGTACAGCTCATGCTGGGCAAGATCATCGGGGTTGCACTTGTAGGGCTCACCCAGTTTGCGCTCTGGATAGTTCTGACACTTGCACTTGTCACTGTGCTCAAGACCAGCTTCCTGCCTGAGGGCACAATGGAACAGATACAGCAGTTGCCCCAGAGCCTGGCAGATGCCGATCAGTCAATCGCAGGGGCAACAGGCACAACAATAACACCGGAGCAACTCACAGATTTCCAGGAGCTCTTTGCAGGAGCGCTCAACCAGCCATGGGGACTGATAATTTTCTGCTTCATTTTTTACTTCCTTACGGGGTACCTGCTCTATGCCTCCCTCTTTGCAGCCATCGGGTCAGCCGTGGACAATGAGACGGAGACGCAGCAGTTCATGCTGCCGGTCACAATACCCATTATCCTCGGACTGATTGTGGCCATGGGTACAATGCAGAATCCGGAAAGCTCCCTGTCCTTCTGGTTCTCAATCATACCCCTCACCTCTCCCATTGTGATGATGGCCAGGATTCCCTTTGATGTTCCGGGTTGGGAAATCGCCCTCTCGATGGGACTGATGCTCATAACAATCGTCGGAGCGGTATGGATGGCAGCAAAGATTTACCGTACCGGCATTCTCATGTACGGCAAGAAGACCTCCTGGAAGGAGATCTGGAAGTGGATGACATACAAAGGATAAAATAACCGGCTATGCCCAGGATTCTGGTAATCGATGATGAGAGGTCCATCAGGAACACCCTGAAGGATGTGCTTGAATATGAGAAATATGAGGTTGACCTGGCCGAAGATGGCCCTTCGGGAATAGAACTGTTCTCGCAGCATCAGTATGACTCCGTCCTCTGTGACATCAAGATGGCCAAGATGGATGGCATAGAGGTGTTGCAAAAGCTGCAGGAGATCTCCACCGATGTCCCGGTGATAATGATCTCCGGTCACGGCAACATCGACACGGCAGTGGATTCAATCAGAAAGGGAGCCTTCGACTTTCTGGAAAAGCCTCTTGACCTTAACCGTCTCCTGATAACCATTCGCAATGCGCTGGAGAGAGGCTCGCTGATCAATCAGACCAAGGTGCTGAAGAAGCAGGTCAGCAAGAAGTATGATATTGTTGGCACCTCTCCCGCCATTATGATTGTAAAGGAGATGATAGACAGGGTTGCCCCCACCGAGGCCCGGGTGCTTATCACCGGCTCCAACGGCACCGGGAAGGAGCTTGTCGCACATCAGATCCATGAAAAGAGCAGCCGTTCCCGCGGGCCGTTCGTTGAGGTCAACTGTGCCGCAATACCTTCCGAACTGATTGAGAGTGAGCTGTTCGGACATGAGAAAGGGTCGTTCACCTCAGCCATCAAACAGCGCATAGGCAAGTTCGAACAGGCCACAGGGGGAACGATCTTCCTCGACGAGGTGGGTGACATGAGCCTGGCAGCGCAGGCGAAGGTGCTGAGGGCCCTGCAGGAGAGCAAGATCACCCGCGTGGGATCGGACAAGGACATAGCGGTGGATGTCAGGGTCATCGCAGCAACCAATAAGAATATCAGGGAGGAGATAGACCGCAATACATTCAGGGAGGACCTTTACCACCGTCTCAGTG
>JAEYZD010000174.1 GCA_023430725.1 Bacteroidota bacterium
GGATGAGGCTGATCACGTTCACTGTCCCTGAAAGCATCTCTGATGCTTCATCGGGCTCAAGTGTCGAAAGAAACTCCAGCATAACAGGCAGGTAGTCAGGCAGCTCATCTGAGGTGAGCTCCATTCCCCGTTTTCTGTACTCTTCAATAAGGTCAACCATAGCCTGTCCACGGTCTTTCGAGTCGCCCTTCAGGTGCTCAAACAAATAGAGAGAGACGCTTCTTCCCGTGTCGAACAGTTGTACGTACTCAGCCTGCCAGTCTATCAGGTCATACTGTCTGAAGTGAGCTGCAAATTTGCCGGTTTCTTCCATGGGCTTCTCTCCAAGCAGCTTTTCTTCAGCCAGTTCCCGCACTGCTTCCGGGAGGAACTCCTGCAACTCCTCCGTGGGGTAGGAGAGCAGGAGGGAGAGGATCTTGTACGTTTTTATCATTGCTATCTTCCTCCGAAAAGGTTATTGAATCCGCCGGTGCCGCAGCCCGGGTCATCTGTGAACCCGCATCCCGACCTGTCGCCGAAAACATTTTCCGCCAGCTCCCTGTGTGAGGTTGGTATCACATAACGCTCATCATAGTGCGCCAGAGCCATCAGCCGGTACATCTTTTCGGTCTCTTCCGGTGTCAGTCCGGTTCCTTCAAGAACAGACAGATCCGCTTTGCCCTCAACAGTCTTGCTGCGCATATACGCCCTCATGGCAAGCATGCTTCGCAGAGCATCTGCTATCGGCTTCTCGTCGCCCGCGGTGAAGAGGTTGGCGAGGTACCTGTTTGGTATCCTCATCTGGTCCACCTGTGGCAGGATGCCGTTGATGCTCTCCTCACTGCCTCCTGCGGTTGCCACCACCGGTGACAATGGCGGGACGTACCACACCATCGGGAGGGTCCTGTATTCGGGATGCAGCGGGAATGCCACCTTCCAGTCGATAGCCATCCGGTAAACCGGTGACTTACGGGCCGCTTCGATTACATTGTGCGGAATTCCCTGCCTCTCTGCCTCTGAAATCACCTCCGGGTCATCGGGATTAAGGAAGATGTCAAGCTGCTTTTTGTAAAGATCCTTCTCATCTACGGCCGAGGCTGATTCAAGTATCCTGTCGGCATCATAGAGAATAATTCCGATATACCTTATCCGACCTACGCACGACTCCGAGCAGATTGTCGGTTCACCGACCTCAATTTTCGGGTAGCACATGATGCATTTCTCGGACCGTTTTGTCTCCCAGTTGAAGTAGATCTTCTTGTATGGGCAGGCGCTTACACACTGTCTCCATCCCCTGCAGCGGTTCTGGTCGATGAGCACCACGCCGTCCTCCTCACGCTTGTAGATGGCGCCGGATGGGCAGGCCGCCACGCATGCCGGGTTGAGACAGTGCTCGCACAGGCGCGGGATGTACATCATGAATGAGTTCTCAAACTTTCCGTATATCTCCTTCTGGATATCATCGAAGTTCTTTTCGAGGCTCCTCTTTGAGAACTCCCCGCCGAGGTTGTCTTCCCAGTTGGCGCTCTTTTCGATCTTCTCCATCGGCTTGCCGCTCAGGAGGGAGTATGGCCTTGCCGAAGGAGGGGTGCTGAAGGTTGAGCCGCTGTGGAGTATCGAATAGTTGAACGTGAAGGGTTCGTAATAATCGTCTATCCTGGGCATATAAGGGTTGGCAAAGATCTGTACCATGATCCCGGTCTTGCTCCCCATCCGGGGCACCAGTCTCTCTTTATCTATTACCCATCCACCCTTCCACCGTTCCTGGTTCTCCCAGTCATCAGGATATCCGATTCCGGGTTTGGTCTCCACGTTGTTGAACCATGCGTATTCAACACCTTTTCTCGAGGTCCATACATTCTTGCAGGTGACCGAGCAGGTGTGGCACCCTATGCATTTGTCGAGGTTCAGGACCATCGCTACCTGTGCGCGTATCTTCATGAGTTTGCTCTTTAACAATTATTCACCGGAAGGCTCGTCCTTCCATTCCACTTTTTCAAGCTTGCGCAACACCACGAACTCGTCACGGTTTGATCCGATTGTGCCGTAGTAGTTGAATCCGTATGCCAGCTGGGCGTATCCGCCGATCATGTGCGTGGGCTTCAGGCTGAGCCGCTCGACGGAGTTGTGCACGCCGCCGCGGTTGCCGTTGATGCTGTTCACCGGCATGTTGACCGTTCTCTCCTGGTTGTGGTACATGATGAGAGCCCCCTCGGGCACCCTTTGTGACACAATCAGCCTGGCCACCGAGGCACCGTTGCTGTTGAACACCTCAATCCAGTCGTTGTCCTTCAGGCCGATTTTTGCAGCATCGGTCTCGCTGAGCCAGGCAACAGGCCCTCCGCGCCCCAGGGTAAGCATTATCAGGTTGTCTGACCATGAGGAGTGGATCGTCCACTTGTTGTGCGGGGTCATCATGTTGATAACCAGGTGCGGTTCGTCCTTGCCGATCCGGTCAGTGATATGCTTCACCGATTTTGTATTTATCGGAGGCTTGTAGCATACCAGGTTTTCACCGAAGGCGATCATCCACGGGTGATCCTGGTAGCTTGTCTGCCTGCCTGTGACGGTCCTCCACGGGATCAGTTCATGAACGTTCGTATAGCCGGCGTTGTAGGATACCTCCTCGGAGTCGATTCCGCTCCAGATGGGGGAGGTGATTATCTTGCGCGGCTGTCTGATAAGGTCCCTGAAGCGTATCTTCTCTTCCTGGCGCCCTTCGGCGAGGTGACGGTGTTTTCGGCCGGTTGTGGCAGAGAGTGCGTCCCAGGCCCTGACGGCAACATGACCGTTGGTTTCGGGTGCCAGAGTAAGTATCACCTCGGCAGCCTGGATGTCGGTTTCGATTCTGACGAGCCCGTTGGTTTCGCCCTGGTTATCTGAGACCGTGTTGAGCTTTTTGAGGAACTCCACCTCGGCGCCGGTCTCCCACGCGATGCCTTTGCCGCCGTTGCCTGCCTTCTCCATCAGCGGACCCAGCGTTGTGAAGCGGTTATAGGTCTCCGGATAGTCACGGATCACCTCGATTATCCTGGGGCAATTTTTCCCGGGCCTGAGTTCAGTGCCGGTCAGCTTCCAGTCGCGGCCGTCAACAGTCTCCGACATCTCCGCAGGAGAGTCATGCATCAACGGCAGGAGCACTATATCCTTCTCTTTTCCGAGGTGTCCCTTGCTTAGCTCTGAAAAGCGTGCTGCAATACCCCTGAAGATTTCCCAGTCGCTGCGCGATTCCCAGAGCGGGTCAACAGCTTTGGTGAAGGGGTGGATGAAGGGGTGCATGTCAGAAGTGCTCAGGTCATTCTTCTCGTACCAGGTGGCGGCCGGAAGGATTATGTCCGAGTGCAGGGTGGTTGTTGACATGCGGTAGTCAAGTGTCACAAGCAGGTCAAGTTTGCCCTCGGGGGCCTTGTCATGCCACTTCACCTCGGCGGGAAGCTGTTGTCCCATGCTCTTCAGATCATCACCCAGGACGCTGTTCTGTGTCCCCAGGAGATGTTTCATGAAGTACTCCATCCCCTTGGCGCTTGAGCCGAGGAGGTTTGATCTCCAGACGAAGAGGTTCCGCGGGAAGTTGGCCGGGTTGTCAGGGTCTTCCGATGCGATTGTAATATCGCCGCTGCGAAGTTTGTCAGTGATGTGTTTCGAAACGTCAGTGCCCTCTTTTTCTGCTTCTGCAGCGAGTGTCAGGGGGTTGGCGCTCAGTTGTGGCGCCGACGGAAGCCAGCCCATTCTCTCGGCTTGCACGTTGCAGTCAATCATGGAGAGCCCTTCCCACTCCTTTTTGTCCGCAAGGGGAGAGATAAGTTCTGTCAGGCCCACCTTTTCATACCTCCACTGGTCTGAGTGCATGTAAAAGAAGGAGGTTGTATTCATCTGCCGCGGCGGCCTGTTCCAGTCGAGGGCAAACGCCAGCGGCAGCCATCCTGTCTGCGGTCTTACCTTCTCCTGTCCGACGTAGTGTGCCCATCCGCCTCCCGACTGGCCGACGCAGCCGCAGAACATGAGCATGTTTATTGCACTGCGGTAGATCATGTCGGTATGGAACCAGTGGTTCACGCCGGCGCCGATGATTATCATCGATTTGCCTGAGGTGGCGGCGGCGTTCTCCGCGAACTGCCGTGCAACGGTTATTGCATGTGATGCCGGCACTCCGGTGATCTTCTCCTGCCATGCGGGGGTGTATGGCAGGTCTTCGTCGTACGAGGAGGCTGCGTTGCTGTCGCCGAAGCCTCTCTCTATCCCGTAATGGGCAACCATCAGGTCGAAGACGGTGCAGTACATCTGTCCGGTGCCATCTCTCTTCCTGACCGGCACTTTTCTTTCGATCAGGTCCGGATGGTCCGTGGAGTTGAAGTGCTCATGCCTGTAGGTCTCTCCC
Organism: Bacteroidota bacterium; assembly: GCA_023430725.1. Classification (GTDB taxonomy): domain Bacteria; phylum Bacteroidota; class Bacteroidia; order Bacteroidales; family VadinHA17; genus SR-FBR-E99. Next base: position 4,358 of record JAEYZD010000174.1, read on the forward strand.
CCGAAGTAGGGGAAGGTGACTTCCACGACAGAGTCATGATCCCCGGCGAAAGAGAGGAGAGGATTGATCTCCTTCCCGGTAGTCAGATCCGTGAGCTCGAGGTTCCATTTGCCGCTCTTGTCCCAGCGCGATCCGACTGTGCCGTTTGGAATGACCAGCGAGGAGGAGTTGTTATCGTACAGGACCGGTTTCCATTCGGCGCCGGCCTCACTGCTGAGGCTATCCTCCATGTCGGAAGCTCTCAGCAGCCGACCCGCCTGGTATCTGCCGTTCTTCTCTTCTATTGTCACCAGGAATGGCAGATCAGTATACCTTACGGCATAGTCATGAAAGTACGGAACCGGTTTTTCCAGGTAGAACTCTTTCAGTATGACGTGACCCATTGCCATGCCCAGTGCGGCATCTGTTCCCTGTTTGGGTTTCATCCAGAGATCGGCGAATTTGGCCGCATCATTGTAATCCGGGGATATGTTTATGACCTTGGTTCCCCTGTATCTCACCTGGGTGTAGAACGGTGAGTCGGGGGTCCGGGTCAGCGGGACGTTTGAGCCCCAGAGCATAAGGAACGACGAGTTGTACCAGTCGGCGCTCTCGGGGACGTCGGTCTGTTCGCCCCAGGTCTGCGGTGATGAGGGGGGCAGGTCGCAATAGAAGTCGTAGAAGCTGAGCACCGCACCGCCAAGTAGGCTCAGGTACCTCGTGCCTGAGGCATAGGAGACCATTGACATGGCGGGGATGGGGGTGAACCCGGCAATCCGGTCAGGGCCGTATCTCTTTATGGTGCTGATATTTGCGGCAGCAATTATCTCATTCACCTCATCCCATGTGGTTCGCACCATTCCTCCCAGGCCGCGCTTCGATTTATAGCCGGTGGCTGTGACAGGGTCGGAGGTGATCTTATCCCAGGCTTTCACAGGGTCCTTCAGTTCCTCCTTCGCTGTGCGGTAGGCTTTAACAAGCACGCCGCGTATCATCGGGTACTTGATCCTGTTCGAGCTGTAGAGGTACCATGAATAACTTGCGCCCCTGGGGCATCCGCGGGGTTCATGGTTGGGCAGCTCAGGCCGCGTCTCGGGATAGTCGGTTTGCTGTATCTCCCACGTTACAAGGCCGTTTTTCACAAAGACCTTCCATGAGCATGATCCCGTGCAGTTGACTCCGTGTGTTGAGCGGACCACCCTGTCATACTGCCACCTGTGGCGGTAAAAGCCTTCCCAGCCCCGTTTCTCGTCAGTAGTGACGATGTGGCTGTCGGGACTCTTTTCAGCGTTTTTGCTGAAGTAGATGAGTTTGTTAAGCAGACTCATGGTATTATTTTTTAATTGATCATTTTCTCAGTTCAGCTGTGGGCTCAGCTCTTTTTTGTTTTCCCTTTTATGAGCATCCGGATGATAAACAGGTCTATTGCAGCCAGTGCCACGAAGACGAGGAATCCCCTCGCATAGCCTGCCTCGCCGTAGCGCCCGGCGATTGCTCCCATTACCGGTGGCAGTGCGAAACCTCCGAAAGCGCCGAGGCCTCCTATCCATCCCGCAGCGCCGCCTACTGCACCCGGGACATAGGAGGGCACCAGCTTGAATATGGCCGCATTGGCTGTTCCCATTCCGGCAGCCAGAAGGATCACGACAATAATGCTTACGACCACTCCTGAAGAGAATGAGAGGAGTGCGGTGGTGATGAGGATGAGACTCATGGCAGCCATGGCAATTTTTTCGCCTCCGAACATATCAGCCACCTTTCCGCCGTACACGCGCACCAGCGAAGCTATGATTGAGAAGGTTGCGGTGAAGAGCCCGGCCTTGAGAGTGGTGAAATTCTGGTACTCGATCCAGTAAGTAGGGAACCATGCAGTCAGGGCGATGAATCCGCCGAAGGTTGTAAAATAGAGTGCCACCAGGGCCCATGTGTTTCTGACCCTGGCAGAAATAAGGAGACTCTCCTTTGCGCTTCCGGCAGGGAAGAGCTCCTGTCCAAGTTCCTTCGCCTGTGTTCTTGATTCCTCTTCCGGGAGGCCCTGCTTCCTGAACTGGAAATACCATGCATTCCGGCCCAGGAAGGCATAGAGCACAGTGCCCAGCAGCAGGAACAGGAACCAAGCCATATATGCGGAGATAAATCCGTAATATTTGAGAAAGAGCGGCAGGATGATTGAAAAGATCCCGGGTGCAAGGTTACCGAGTCCGCCGAAGGTGCCGAGAGCGGATCCCTGCTTCTGCCTCGGGAACCAGTAAGAGGTCTGCCCGATGCCCACGGAGAAGGTTGCAATGCCGCAGCCGCTGAGGAATCCGAAAAAGAGCACCAGGCCGTACATCCCCTTCATTCCGTCAGGGTAGGAGGTGGCAAGCAGGAGGGTGACACCTCCCAGTCCTATGAGGCTAAGTATCATTAGAATAAGAAACGGTTTCTTTCCGCCGGTGGAGTCAACCCATGCTCCAAAGGGTATCCGCAGCAGTGAACCGGAGAGAGAGGGGATGGCAATGAGCAGCCCCAGAAGCAGTGGAGTGAGCTCCATCGCCTCCTTGAATTTAATGGCGGTAGGGCCGTACAGCGCCACGGCAGCAAAGCCGAAGAAGAATCCCAGAGTGGTTCCCGCAAGGCCTTGCGAGGGTGTGCCTTTTACTTTCATAAGGGTCAGGTTATCGTAGGTTTTCAGAAGGAAAGGTAGTTCTCTGTCATTTAATTCAATGTAACATATGTTACAAACCCGGGAATTTTCTTTTCTCTGCTATTGTATTGTGCCATGAATTTATTCTTTTTTTCCCCTGACCCGGCACAGGGCGGCATAATTTTATGGTTCAATGCAGCGGGATTGACTGGCCTGCGTCTTTAGTAAGAGAACAACCGTTAAATCCTCACTGCAATGTTAAGGAACCTGATCAAGTACAGCGTGCGCTCTTTCAAGCGTCAGAGATCATACATAATCATAAACATACTGGGTCTTTCGATAGGGATAGCATGCAGTCTGTTGATTGCAATTTTCGTATTGAATGAAGCAAGTTATGATAAGTACAATGAGAAGAAGGAGAGAATTTACAGGCTTGTACTGAACGGTAAGATAGGCGGACAGGAGATAGTTGGCGCGTTCACCCCTTCAGTGATGGGTCCTACAATGGCTGAAGAATTCCCTGAGGTGGAGGATTTCCTTCGGATGACCGGTTCGGGTCCGACAGTTGTTGAATACGATGCGCATATTTTTACAGAAGACAATCTAATACAGGCAGATTCATCATTTCTTGACTTTTTTACAATTCCTGTAATCACGGGAGACCCTCAGAAGATGCTTAATGCCCCCCACAAGGCTGTCCTGACAGAGTCCACGGCAAAAAAGATATTCGGTGAGGAATCTCCGATCGACAAGGCGTTGAAGATCGGTTCTGATTCTGTGCGTTATATAGTAACGGGAGTCATTGGCGATATCCCTGAGAATTCCCATTTCGATGCCAACATTATCACCTCTTTCATGACAAACCCCCGGTCAAAGGCACCTGACTGGATGAGTAACAGCTTCAGCACCTACCTTCTTCTCAATCCCAATGCAAGCGCCTCGGATGTTGAGACGAAGATCACGGATTTGCTTGTCAAGTATGTTGGTCCGGAGCTGCAAAAGTATATGGGAATCACAATTGACGAGTTCATCGGACAGGGCAACAGATACGAGTATTTCCTTCAAAACCTGGAAGAGATACATCTTGATCCATCGGTACAGCAGGAATTCAAGGCGGCCAGTGACCCGAAGTACCTGACCATATTCGGAAGCGTTGCCATACTCATCGTGCTTATTGCAGCAGTTAATTTCATGAACCTGTCTACTGCCCAGGCATCGCGCAGAGCGAAGGAGGTAGGGATCAAGAAAGTTGGAGGATCGACCCGGGGAATGCTGGTCACTCAGTTCCTGGCGGAATCTTTTATCCTTTCGTTTATCTCGTTGCTTCTCGCCCTTGTAATCATAAAGGTAAGCCTGCCCTATTTCAGCAACCTCCTGGGAACGAAGCTGGAGTTTAACCTTCTGTCCTACTGGTATACAATTCCGGCGATGCTGCTGTTCACGGTTGTGGTTGCACTGCTTGCAGGCAGCTACCCCGCCATGTTCCTTTCTTCCTTCAATCCGTACGAAGTCCTCAAGGGAAGCATCTCCGGCAGCATGAAGAACGGCAGGATGAGGAGGGTTCTAGTCGTATTCCAGTTCGCGGTCTCAATCTTGCTCATTGTCGGTACGGCGGTGATGTACAGGCAGATAAACTTCATGCTCAATAAGGACGTGGGTTTCAATAAGGAACAGCTGATTGTGATTGAAAGGGCCCATGTGCTCGGACCACGGTGGAAGGCATTCAAGGATGCGGCCAGGGAGATCCCGGGCGTTGTCAATATCGCAAGTTCAACAGCAGTTCCCGGCAGGAACAACAATAACAACGGTTACCTTATTGAGGGGAGAGACGACGAGTCATTCCTGATGGCAACCAACTGGGTTGACCCTGATTACCTCGATACATATGGGATGACGCTTGCCTCCGGAAGATTTTTCAGTGATTCCCATATGACAGACAATGAAGCATGTCTTGTGAATGAAAGCGCTGTCAAGGAGTTTGGCCTTGATCAACCGGACCAGACAAGAATCATCAGACCCGGTGATGAGGAGCGCCTTCTCAGTATGCCAATAATAGGGGTAGTTAAGAACTTCAACCATGAATCACTCCGAAACCCGATCCAACCATATGTCTTCTGTTTCAAGGGAGACAATCAGTCGTGGGGCTATCTGACTGTCAGGCTGGAAGCACAGACGTATTCCGTGACAATAGCTGAAATAGAAAAGCTCTGGAAGGAGTTCACTGCCAATAATCCGCTGCAATACTACTTTGTGGACGATGACTTTGAAAATATGTATAAGCAGGAGAAGCAGAATGCACAGATGGCTGTCATCTTCTCAATCCTGGCACTTTTTATTGCTGCCCTGGGTCTTTTCGGACTGACTTCATATACAGTTGAACAGCGCACCAAGGAGATCGGAGTAAGAAAGGCCATGGGATCTTCAGTGGCAGGAATTTATCTCGTGATATCAAGGGAAGTCATTATACTGGTCTCTGTATCAGCTCTTCTGGCATGGCCGCTGATCTGGTACTTCGCCGGAAAATGGCTTGAAAGCTTCCACTACCGGATTGAACTTGGAGTACCTGTGCTCCTGGCCGGGTTTGTCGTTGCACTTGCGATAGCACTCATGACTATAAGTTACCGTATAATCAGGGCTGCCAGGGTCAATCCTGCACAGTCACTGAAATATGAGTAAGCGGAATAAATGAAATCGGGCGGGGAATTATCCTCTATCAGTACATTTTGTTGATCAGCTTTCCGATCTCATCCCTCTCCCTGAGGGGGAACGAGTGGTTGCGGCCGTCTCTCGTGACTATCTGCAAACCCTTTGCGGCAAATATCCCCTTGCCAAAGTAAATGACTTCCAGAATATTGTCGAACAATATCTCAAAATTGAACTTCTCAGCCTCATCTGAGAGGGTTTTGAAGTAGATTCTCTGGTTTGTAAGGATAAGTTTGCCGCTGATCCTTAGGTTCTCAATCAGCTGATTGGTGTCACCTGCCTTGATCACAACTTCATTGGGATATAATTTAACTGTCATAACACCTGGTTTTCTTCGTTTTGGCTGTCAGACCGTCCGATCTGGCTGACATACAAAAGACTCATGCAACGCCCCGGATGCTGCACACAGAAACCCGGACAGCTGATATTTTGTACAAAACCGAAAAAAATGTCTATTAAATTGACACAATTCCGGAAATGTGCCGTCTTTAGAAAAACCACATTCATGGTAAAAGGAAAGATACTCATTGTTGACAGGGAGAAGGAATCACTCCTGGCAGCGGAGAAGGTCCTGCAAAGCGAATTTGAAAAGGTAATCACTGTTCAGTCGCCTGACCGTATCAGTGAAACATTCCGGCAGACGGAGGTTGATGTGGTGTTGCTGGATTCAAATTTCAAATCATCAGTACACAACGGAAACGAGGGACTTTTCTGGATGAGAGAGGTTCTTAACCATGACCGGAATATAAGTGTTGTGATAGTTACCTCCTCGGAGGACAGTGACCTGGCAGTAAAGGCAATAAGGGAAGGGGCCTTTGATTTTATCCGGAAGCCCTGGGAGGAGGCAAAGCTGCTTGCAACTGTAAATGCAGCCTGGCAGCTCAGGCAATCGAAGCTGGAGGCATCATCACTGAAAAAGGATAATATTCAGCTGAAGGAGGCCATAAACAGCGGCAGTGAGAAGATTATCAGGGGAGCCTCTCCAACCATGATAAGGGTATTGGACACAGTGAAGAAGGTTGCCGCCACCGATGCCAATGTTCTTATAACCGGTGAGAACGGTACAGGCAAGGAGTTAATTGCCAAAGAGATACACAGATTATCGGGGAGGTCCGGGGAGCTGATGGTCAGTGTAGACATGGGGTCAGTCACTGAGTCACTCATTGAGAGCGAGCTCTTCGGCCATGTCCGAGGCGCCTTCACAGATGCCCGGGAGGAGAGGGTAGGGAAGTTAGAAGCCGCGAACAACAGCACCCTGTTTCTGGATGAGATCGGGAATCTGTCACTTCAGGCCCAGTCAAAGATTCTGCGGGTGTTACAGTCCCGCTCTGTTTGCAGGGTCGGATCCAACCGGCAGACCGGAATTGACATAAGGCTTATCACCGCAACAAACTGTGATTTAGAGAAAATGGTAAAAGAGGGCCGCTTTCGGGAGGATCTTCTTTACAGGATTAATACTATCATGATTGAGGTTCCTCCATTGCGTGACAGGGTTGATGACATTCCAATCCTGGCGAAACATTTTCTGCGCGAATACAGCTCCAGGTATGGCAGGGGTGAAATGAGGATCAGCATTCAGGGTCTTGAAAAGCTGGCGACACACTACTGGCCCGGAAATGTAAGAGAGTTGCAGCATGCAATAGAGAAGGCTGTTATACTTAGCGACTCTCCTGTGCTCAAGCCGTCTGATTTTATTTTCAGCCCCGCTCTGGCAAGATCATCCCACGCAGAGATGACGCTTGAGGAGATGGAGAAGAGGTTCATTGCTGAGAGCCTGAGGAGGCACAACGGGAACATAACCGCAACAGCCGGCAAACTGGGCATTACACGGCAGACGCTCTATAACAAGATGAATTCCTACGGGTTGTAGCGCGCAGGAATTCAATTTTCATTACAGTGTGCCCGGAGGTGAACCTAAAGTGTAACTACCTGCCCGTCAAATAGATTTACAATCCTGTGAGCATAGCCTGCATCCCTGTCAGAGTGTGTCACCATAATTATGGTTGTACCCTCCTTGTTCAGTTCAGATAAAAGGTTGATGACTTCAATACCGTTTTTTGAGTCAAGGTTGCCCGTAGGTTCATCTGCCAGGATCAGCTTTGGATTGGCCACAACTGCCCTTGCAATTGCCACCCTCTGCTGCTGACCTCCCGACAATTGCTGGGGGAAGTGTTTGGCACGATGAGTGATCTTCATCCGTTCAAGCGCATCCTCAACCTTCTTTTTTCTTTCGCCGGTCTTCATCTTCAGATAGATAAGCGGCAATTCGACATTTTCATAGACGTTCAGTTCGTCTATCAGGTTGAAACTCTGGAAGACAAATCCGATGTTTCCCTTCCTGAAAATTGTGCGATCACGCTCCCTCAGGTTTGCCACCTCTGTTCCGTTAAAGAGATAGCTTCCGGATGTGGGATTGTCAAGGAGACCAAGGATATTAAGAAGAGTCGATTTACCGCATCCGGAAGGACCCATTACGGCAACATATTCACCCTCTTTTACTTCCAGGCAGACTTTGTTGAGCGCTGTCGTCTCTACCTCTTCCGTGCGGAAGACCTTTGTCAAATCATTAGTCTTGATCATGATTTCAGTATTAATTGTTATTTGCTGTTTTTAAAAACCAGTTTTTCATTATTCCCGAAGGTCTCATATCCTGAGATTATCACCTTCTCTCCCGGCTGTAATCCTTCCAGGACCTCGTAGTACTTTGGATTCTTTCTCCCTGTTGAGATGTCTCTCCGGGTGGCATATGATTCTGAGGGATCAACCACGTATATCCACTGTCCTCCGGTTTCCTGGAAGAATCCGCCGATAGGTACAAGTATGGCGGTTTTGGGTTGACCCAGCTGAAGGCTTGTATAATAGGTCTGGCCAGTGCGGATGTTCCCTGGCACAGTGTCAGTGAATACCATATCTATTTTGAAGGTTCCGTTTCGCACTTCGGGGTACACCCTGCGCACCGTCAGGTTAAAGGCATTGCCCTGCCTGTCGAGTGTTGCTGTGAGGCCGGTACGGATCCTGTCAATATAATGCTCATCTATCTGGGCGGTCACCTTAAAGGATGTCAGCACGTTGATCTGGCCCATATTGGCGCCCCTGGAGATGGACTGGCCGATTTCGGGCACCAGCAACCCAAGCTGGCCGTCAACGGTTGCCCGCACATTCAGGTTCTCCATCCGGTGCCTGACTAGCGCCAGGTTTTTGCGCATGTTATCGAGGTTGTTTTTCAGGTTGTCTACCTGAACCGAGCGGAAGACTGAATCCTGCTTCTGTCTCTCAACGAAGAGCTCCTCCGACTGAATAGCCATGTCAAGATCCTCCTTTGAGCGGATGAACTCCTCCACCGAGATGAGGCTGTCACGCATCAGCATCCGGTTCTGGTCGTAGTTCCGTTTTTTTCTCTCGATGTCATATTTCAGATTCAGCAGTTCCCGTTTGATCTGCAATCTGTCCTGCTCCATGGCTATCTGGGTGTTCCTCAGGAAGTTCTCCTTTTCTGCCAGTTGTGCTTCACTGTCGAGTATGTTGAGATAAAGGTCGGGGTTGGAGAGCTTCAGGATGATGTCCCTCTCTCTGACCATAGATCCCTCTTCAATGAGTATCTCCTCCACACGGCCCCCCTCCTGGGCATCGAGGAATATCGTACTGATTGGTTCAACAGTGCCCGGAACGGTTATGTAATCATTGAAGACGTTCTCCGTTACGGTCTCAATTATGAGCTTATCCTTCTCCACCCTGAAGGTAGATGTTCGCTCTGCGAAGAATGCCATATACATAAGTACTGCAAATGCTATGGCACCGGCGATCCAGGCAATGTGTCTTCCCCTTATGCCCTTTTTCTTCTCAATGGGTTTGTCCATTCTTTCAAGCGGCTTGTCCATTCTATTTAAATTTGAGTTTAGTTGATTACAAGATTTTCATACTCACCTGTCAGGAAAAACCGGATGGTCAGTTCACGTATCATCAGTTGCAGTTTGGTTCTGAGAGCCTCTGTCTCAGCCGAGAACAGGGTGGTTCTTGAAGCAGAGTAATCAGTGACGTCCACGAGGCCCGATTCAAATTTCTTTTCCACGGCGTTATAGGATTTCCTGTTGAACTCCAGGTTGGCTTCAGCAGCCAGGTACTCCTGCTTTCCACGGTGGTAACTCAGACAGGCATTTTCTATCTCCGTATAGAGATTGTTCTTCTCCAGTTCGAGCCGGAGCTCCGTGTCACTCTTCCGGATCTTTGCCAGTTTTATATTCCTGGCGGCGGAATACCTGTTGAAGATCGGGATATTAAGCGAGAGGTACACGGCCTGGCTGTTGTTGTTCTTCAGCTGACTGGAGAATGAGGCCTGCTCTGCAGCATCCTCACCAAGCACCTTATAATAACCTGTGTAGATGGCTCCGCCTGCTGACAGGCCGGGAGCAAGCTGACCCTTTGCCGCAGCAAGCTGTTTTTCTGATGCTTCCAGTTCATACTCAATGGCTTTGAGCCGTGGGAGGACACGGGCTGCCACCTGGTATACGCTGTCTGCTCCGTATCCGGCATCGCTGATAAGTATACCGTCAAGGTCAGGCAGCTGAATGTCAAACTCCTCACCTGACTGTAACTGTAGCATCTGCTTAAGTTGTGTTACCGCCTGGCTTGCGTTGTTCCGGGCTATCGTCCAGGTAAGCC
>JAEYZD010000184.1 GCA_023430725.1 Bacteroidota bacterium
CCAAGGTAACCGCAGAGTCCCGAAAAGAACCCACCGGTGAGGAACGCCAGCGGTACGAAGGGGTTCTGAACCCCCAGGTAAGCCAGGATCACAAGCAGAAACACAAGTACGATAAAGACCTTGAAAACAACGCTGTACTGCCGTTTGATATAGGCCATAGCGCCTTCCCTGACGTAACCGCCTATCTCCTGCATACGCTCGTTGCCGGCAGGTGCCTTCATCATGCTCCTGTAGAATATCCACGCAAAGAGCAATGCCAGCACCGCTGCGACAGGTGCTATCCAGAACAAACTACTGATCATAAGCTTAGGTTTTTATAAGATTTGAGGTACAAAACTAATTAGTTTTTTAACATAACCTAACCGCGCCCGGCAGTTATCACTTTTTGTTTTTAACATATTTATCCAGCCATCTGAGATACTCCCAGTGCATATGCAGAAGTGACTCGCGGGCCGAGTAACCGTGTGCCTCATGAGGCAGCAGCACAAGCCTGGTCACCGCTCCGGCACCCTTTAGTGCGGCATAGTATCTCTCGCTCTGTATCGGGAATGTCCCCTGGTTGTCATCGGCCATGCCATGGATAAGCAACAGTGGATCCTTCACCTTCTTTGCATGTGTGAAGGGAGACATCTCAAGATAAAGTTCCGGGACTTCCCAGAAGCTGCGGCGTTCACTCTGGAACCCGAAAGGGGTAAGTGAACGGTTATAGGCGCCGCTGCGTGCTATCCCTGCGGCAAAAAGCCTGGAGTGAGACAGCAGATGCCCAGTCATGAAGGCGCCGTACGAATGCCCGCTGACAGCCACACGCTTCGGATCGGTGACACCCATTTCAGCAGCTTTGTTTATAGCTGCCTCAGCATTTGCAACAAGCTGTTCCACAAAAGTGTCATTGGGTTCCTTGTCGCCAATACCCACTATCGGGAAGCTGGCATCATTCAGCACCGCATACCCCTGGGTGACATAAACAAGCACCGATGAGGGGCTGATTCGTGTGAATGTATAGGGAGAACCGCTGACCTGGCCTGCCATTGACGGGTCATTGAACTCGCGCGGATATGCCCACAGTATAGTTGGAAGAGGGCCGTCCTTTACCCTGTCGTATCCGGCAGGAAGGTAAAGAGTGAACGACAGGTCAACGCCGTCGTTGCGCTTGTATGTCACAAGCTCCTTGTGAACTCCGGCAAGCTGCGGGTACGGATTCTCAAATTTGGTAACCTGCTTCAGGGTACCCTTTTTCAGGTCACGTAAAAAGTAGTTGGGTACTTCGGTGACCGACTGCCTGACTGTCAGCAACAGGCCGCGGGCAGGGTCAAGGAATTCACTTACCGTTTCATAGTAAGGCGCTTCTGAACGCCATAGACGTGTCGTCTTGCCGGTCTTCAGGTCATATTTGTCCACAAACGGCCTGTCGCCCTCCGGAGAGGCTCCCGGGCCAGATAAAAACAAACTCCTGCCCTTATCGGCAGTAAGAAGGACTGACCTTCCCCATGCATTTGGGACAGTAGCGGGAAATCCCGGATTGCTGTACCTGTCGTCAGAGTTGAGCTCCCACAGCTTCTTAAGTGATGCCTGCGGGTCCGCGGGATTGAATGTCCAGGTGACCCTGACACGCGATTTTGACAGACCTTCCATCAGTACCGCAAGGTTGTCATTTCCCCACATGATCCCCTGGAACCGCTTCTCCGTAGCAATGAACGGGACAGGATCACCTGCAAACGGAGCATCCAGCATGTAGACCTGGTCATGGAACTGCATCTCCTTTGCATGATAGTTACCCTCGTCAAGGGCTTCGACCCACATCAGTGATGCAGGCCTGTCACTGCGCCAGCTGTAGTTTCTGGGGCCGGGATTGACAACGTCATAACCCCTTGGAAGGTTCTCCTGCAGTGGCTGTACAAGCAGGGTTCTGACTGCAGTGCCGTCAATGCTCCATATCTCGGTGCGGGAGGGGAAATAATAGTAGGGAACCACGTACGAGAAGGGCCTTTCTGTCAGCGTTACAAGAAGCCATTTGCCGTCAGGTGAGGGAGAAGCATCTGTAATCATCCCCTTGCGGCCCAGCGGTACGGATGTCTGGCCATCCCATCTTACAAGCTCCGAAGTGGCGTAAAATTCAAATATCTTTTCATCATCGACTGAACCGAGCAGGTCCTGGAATGTGCGCGACTCACCCTGGATGCCTTCGCTCTCCTGGATGGAGGGTCCTGCCGGCACGGGAGATGCTTCAGGGGCACTCCCCCTGTTGCGCAGTGTGCGGAGATAAATTACAGAGCCGTCAGGCAGCCATGAAATCGTGCGGCGGAAGATGCCGTTCAGCCCTTCATCGGTTTTGCGCGCGGTCATCGTGGCAACATCGGCAACCCACAGTTCAATTGTGTTTCCCGTCGTGTTGGTGAAGGCAAAACGTTTACCGTCGGGTGACCATGTCACGCCGCCAATCTCAGGATCAGCCGGTAGGCCTTGGAGCTCTCCCGGTACGGTTCCGTCGGTCTTCATGACGGAAATCCTGTTTGCACCCTGTCCCCTGCTGGGACCGTTGGTTGCAGGATCGAAACGTATGCCTGCAAGCCGCAGCTCAGGCTGTGACAGATCGGCAATTGTTGGAAGACCCGGCCTGTGCAGCAGCAGCATCGTCTGGTTGTCAGGGCTGAGCAGTACTGAGGGAGTCTGCGGGGCATCAATCAGTGATATAATTGATTCCGGGGGAAGCTGGTAGCCTTTGTTATCCTGTGCACCGGCATTGACAAATGCACCGGCAAGAAAGAGGATGGAGAGGATTTTGCGCATCATATGATTAAGTTTAGATGAGTCTCAAATTTAATCTTATAAGTTCAGTTGGAAAAACAATCAGATGCTATTATTGTTTTTTAACTTTCGGCACAAACAGTTATGGCAATGCAGGATAAAGGGATTAAAAATGAATTCGGCCGTGATGCGACTGAAGCTGTAAAAATCCTCCGCTCGGGGGGAGTGATTCTATACCCCACTGACACTGTCTGGGGGCTTGGGTGTGACGCCACCAATGCGCAGGCTGTCCGCCGCATTTACGAGATCAAACAGAGAGCTGAAAACAAGAGCCTCATCATACTTGTCAATTCAGTCCCGATGCTGGAGAGGTACGTAGACAATCCTCCCGAGGTGGCCCTTCAGATGGCAGAGCTCTCCGAGAAACCAATGACAGTAATATACGACAGGGGCAGGAGCCTGGCTGAGGGAGTTGCCTCGGCCGACGGATCGGTTGGTGTGAGGGTATGCAGCGACCCTTTCTGCGATGCACTCATCACAGGGTTGCGCAAGCCGCTGGTCTCCACCTCTGCAAACATCAGCGGAAACAGCACGCCGGCTATTTTTGACGATATAAGTGAAGAGGTGAAGGGGGCAGTTGATTATGTCTGCCTCTGGAGACAGGATGACCGAAGCAGGTCAAAGCCCTCTTCGGTCATCAAAGTATCCGGAAACGGTGTAGTGAAGATTATCCGCGGGTGATTATCTCATCCGCACCTTGCCTGAACCTGACACGGAAGCATCAATCTTCGGTTTGCCCGAATAGATGATGTGTCCGCTGCCAGAGATTGAGGCACGGAGCATTTCCTTAACATTGCAGTTACAACTGCCACTGCCGGAAATCCTTGCATCCAGGACGTTGATCCCGGTGGTCTCCCCCTGATATCCACCTGAACCTGAGATTGAGAGATCAAGCTCCCTGATGGTCCCGTTTCCGTCAATGTTAAGACTGCCTGATCCGGATATGGAGCACTCGACTTCCCCAAGCGCCACATCACGGAGCAATGCCCTGCCACTGCCGCTGATGGCAACGTCCAGCTCGTCCCCCCTGAGAGGATCGTTCACTGTGACCCTCCCTGAGCCTGAAACGCTTATGCCTTCAAGGGCAGGCATGGTGATCCGCACTGTCACCCTTCTGTTCCCGGAGTCAAACCATTTGTCCCTCCTGATCCTCAGCTCATTTCCCACAAGCTCGGTTTTAACCTCCCTGAGATAATCCCTGTCACCTTCAAGTTCAACACTGAATGTGTTCCCAAGGCTTATAAAGACATCGCCCGACAGGGCAAATGACACCTTGTTGAATCCTCTCAGATCCCTCTTTTCGGTCTGGGTCGTCTGTGCCAGTGAAACCTGGGCAAACAGGATTAAGATAAATGCTGAGGCAAAAATTCTTTTCATGACTGCTCCGTTTTAATATTAGGTACTTACTGGAGAAAGACGCCAGATTATGTCCCGTGCTGCACGGGCAGTGCAAAAATCACCCCGGCCGGTCAGGAGTTGAGGCTGATGAGGCCCCCGGGAAGGGCCATCCTGATTGTCCTGTGCTTCCGGTCAACGGATATAATCAGATCGGGATGAAGCGGAATCAATACCTCTTCACCATTTATTAATGTCACGGCCATAAACTGGCCCGGGTTTCGGATGATTTCGGCAATGGTTCCCGAGAGGCCGCTGCCTGAATCGGTCAGGGTGTAACCGGTCAGTCCCTCCAGTTCATCAGGGGGCTCCTCACCTCCCTCTGCGCACACCTCGCAACCCTTCAGGTGGGCAACTGATTCGGGTGTAAGATAATCGTCAAAAGAAATTATCAGGGTGTCAGGCGTGGTCTGGTACGCCTCGCGTGTAAAAAAGGGAACCGGTATCCCGTCTTTTACGACGAATACCGGTTCTCCCTTTTTCGGTTCCCCTGTGATGCCGCTCTCGCTCCTCACAACCACAGCTCCCTCGAAGCCGTAGGTCTTTGTTATTCTGCCTATCGTTCTCATCCGGCGGCGGCAGGGGAATAAAAGACCTTATTCGGTCTTTGCACTCTCTTCTGCAGAATCTTCTTTGACTTCGGCTGCAGGAGCCTCTGTTTCAGCCTGGGCTGAAACCTCCTCAGCTGCTGCTTCAGTTGCTTCGGCAGCAACCTCTTCTGCTACTGCTTCAGGAGCCTCGGCGGCGGCGGCGGCTTTTGCTGCTGCCTCTGCCTCAGCGGCCAGTGCGGCTGCCTTTTTGGCAAGCTCGGCTGCTCTCGCTTCCTTGATCACTTTTTCGGCCTCAAGTCTTCTCTTGCGGGCGTCTTCACCCAGCTTCTCAAGACCTGATTTCTTCATTTCGATCTTCTCTTCCTTGCTCTTCAGCCATTCATTAAAGCGACGGTCGGCTTCAGCTTCGTCAAAAGCACCTTTCTTTACACCTTCAAGGAGATGTTTCTTCATCATGACACCCTTGTACTGAAGGATTGCCCTGCATGTGTCTGTAGGTTGCGCACCTTTCTGCAGCCATCCCAGTGCCTTCTCGAAATTGATGTCGATAGTTGCCGGGTCAGTGATCGGATTGTAAACTCCGATCTTCTCAATGAATCTGCCATCACGTGGCGACCTGCTATCTGCTACCACCACGTGGTAGTAGGCCTGCTTCTTGCGGCCCTTCCTAGCTAATCTGATTTTTACTGACATTTAAAGAATTGGTTAATTGTTACTTGTTTAAAATGAGGGTGCAAATATACCACATTTATCCGATTTGCAAAAATAATCCGGAGTGACTCATGTTGATAAATAAATTGAACGGAAAGGGAGCTTTTTGATATTTTTGTTTCCGGAGCCACCACAGGCGCAAATCCCTCTATCATGTCCTCATTTGTTCATTTACACGTACATACACAATATTCAATCCTTGACGGCGCATCAGCTGTCAAGTCACTTGTCCGCAGGGCGAAGGAGCTCGGTATGGAAGCCCTGGCCATCACCGACCATGGAAACATGTTCGGCACAAAGGAGTTTCACGATGCCGCCACAGCAGCCGGGCTGAAACCTATCCTGGGCTGCGAGATATACGTTGCCCGCACAAGCCTCGAGGACAAGACCTCCGTCGAGGACCGCTCCGGTGACCACCTCATCCTCCTGGCAAAAAACAAAACCGGGTACCATAACCTTGTCAAGCTTGTCTCACAGGCATGGATAAAGGGATTCTACTACAAGCCCAGGATCGACAAGGAGCTTCTCCGCGCGCACAGCGAAGGGCTTATTGCCTCCTCGGCATGCATCGCCGGCGAGGCGGCACAGGAGATCCTCTCAGGAAACATCCGCACCGCCGAGGAAGCCATCCTTTCATATAAGGAGATATTCGGCGATGACTACTTCCTCGAGGTACAGCGCCATGAGACGACAGACCCCACGGCTGACGTGACTGTCTTCCCCCTGCAGCAAAGGGTTATAGCTGCATACCGGGAACTGGCTGCAAGGCACAACATAAAAATCATCGCCTCAAATGACGTACACTTCATCAGGCAGGACGAGGCAGAGGCACATGACAGGCTCATCTGCCTTAACACCGGAAAGGACATAGACGATCCCAAACGGCTTCGCTATACAAAGCAGGAGTACCTGAAGAGCGGCGAGGAGATGGCTGCGATATTTGCCGATATGCCCGAAGCCCTGAGCAACACCATCGAAATCGCTTCCAGGGTGGAGGAATACAGGCTCAACAGCGAACCTATAATGCCTGATTTCTCCATACCGGAGGAGTTCTCTGACAAGGATGATTACCTCAGGCACCTGACTTTGAAGGGTGCCGCAGAGCGATGGGAGACAATCACCCAGGAGATACAGGCAAGGATAGACTTCGAACTGTCAGTCATTAAGGGGATGGGCTTCCCGGGCTACTTCCTGATAGTGCAGGATTTCCTGAGAGCGGCTCGCGAGATGGGGGTATGGGTTGGCCCCGGTCGCGGCTCGGCAGCCGGAAGCGTTGTCGCCTATGCGCTTCGGATAACAGACATTGACCCGATAAAATATAACCTCCTGTTCGAGAGGTTCCTCAACCCTGACCGCATCTCCATGCCTGACATAGACATTGACTTCGATGAGGACGGGCGCGAGAAGGTGCTTCAGTATGTAGTGAACAAATACGGTCACGACAGGGTTGCACATATTATCACCTTTGGCACCATGGCAGCCAAGATGGCCATCAGGGATGTGGCGAGGGTCCAGAAGCTGCCGCTCCCGGAAGCCATCAGGCTTACAAAGCTGGTGCCGGACAAGCCCGGAACCACACTCGCTTCGGCATACGAAGAGGTGCCTGAACTGCTGAAGGAGAAGGAGTCAAAGGAGCCGCTTGTGGCCCAGACCCTGAAATTCGCCGAGGTGCTCGAGGGAAGCATCAGGCAGACCGGGGTGCACGCCTGTGGCATCATCATAGGCAAGGATAACCTGTGCGAACACATTCCCATATGCACAGCAAAGGACACAAACCTCTACGTTACACAGTACGAGGGGAACCACGTTGAATCGGTCGGGCTGCTGAAGATGGACTTCCTGGGGCTGAAAACCCTCTCAATAATGAAGGACGCCGTTGACAATATCAAAAAATCAAAGGGGGTCACAATCGATCTTCAGACACTGGAGCTCGACGACAAAATCACCTATGAGCTCTTCAGCAACGGCGAAACCACCGGCGTGTTCCAGTTTGAATCAGTTGGGATGAAGCGCTACCTGCGTGAACTGAAGCCTAACCACTTCGGTGACCTTATTGCAATGAACGCCCTCTACCGCCCCGGGCCGATGGAATACATCCCGCAGTATATCAGGCGCAAGCACGGCAGGGACAAGATCATCTACGAGGTACCGGCCATGGAGAAATTCCTGAAGGAGACATACGGGATCACCGTGTACCAGGAACAGGTGATGCTCCTCTCACAGGAACTGGGCGGATTCACAAAGGGTCAGGCCGACTCGCTGCGCAAGGCGATGGGGAAGAAGAAGCGTGACATAATGGACAAGCTTAAAGAGCAGTTCATTGAGGGGTGCCGCGTGAACGGATATGACCAGAACACAATCAATAAGATCTGGACTGACTGGGAGTCATTTGCAGAATACGCATTCAACAAGTCACACTCCACCTGCTACGCCCTGATAGCCTACCAGACGGGGTATCTCAAGGCTAACTACCCGGCTGAGTTCATGGCAGCCGTGCTCAGCCGCAACATCAGTGACATCAAGAAGATCACCGTCATGATGGAGGAGACACGGCGGATGGGTATCGAGGTGCTGGGACCGGACGTCAATGAGAGTTTCCTGCAGTTCACAGTAAACCGCAGCGGCAACATCAGGTTCGGTCTCGGAGCCATCAAGGGTGTTGGCGAAAATGCCGTTCTTCACCTGATAGAGGAGCGTGAGAAAAACGGACCCTTCAGAGACATCTGGGATCTCGCCGAGAGGGCAAACCTCAACACTGTCAACAAGAAGATGCTTGAGGCAATGGTTGTCTCGGGAGCCCTCGACGGACTTCCGGGGATGACCCGTGCACAGTACTTCTCCGCTGACGGAAAGGGCTCCAGCTTCCTCGAAAGCCTCATCCGCTACGGCACAAGCGTGAAAAACATAAAAAACAGCACCCAGCAGTCTCTCTTCGGTGACACCGGCGGATTCGAGCTGGTGCGCCCGGAACCTGCGCCATGTGCCGACTGGACCAAGCTTGAGAAGCTCAACAAGGAGAAGCAGGTAATAGGCATCTACCTCTCATCACACCCTCTTGACGACTTCAGGCTTGAGATCAACACCTTCTGCAATGCCACCCTTGCCGATCTGCAGAACCTGAGCGAGTTTGCAAACCGTGAGGTATGCGTTGCAGGCATCGTCACTGACACCCGCAGCGGGGTGACAAAAAACGGAAAGCCCTTCGGGGGATTCACATTGCAGGATTATTCTGATTCATTCTCATTCCTGCTGTTTGACAAGGATTATGTCGCGTTCAGCAACTATTTCAGGAATGATTATCAGCTGCTTGTCAAGGGCAGGGTGCAGGGAAGACATTTCAATCCCGATGAGCTTGAGTTTAAGATAAAGGAAATTCACCTTCTGACAGCAGTGCGTGAAGATCTCATCAAATCGATAACAATCAAGCTCAAACCGGAACTGGTGAACACCGAGTTCATCAAGAACCTGAAATCAAAAATCACGGAGAACCCCGGGAACAAATCGCTCAAATTTCTGTTGATAGACCATGACAACAAGATTACGATACCGCTCTTCTCGAGAAGCATAAAGGCCGGCATAACAGATGAGCTCCTTGGATGGATCGAAGATAATCCCGAACTCGATTTTAAGGTAAATTAGCACGGCGGTACGTTTTGTATCAGCTGAATTTTGTAAGTTTGAATAAATGAAGAAAAACAATAACAGAAACAAATAATACTATGGCACAGCAAGTTAACGACAGCAATTTTGATGAGGTTGTATTGAAGTCAGACAAACCCGTAATCGTGGATTTCTGGGCTGAATGGTGCGGACCCTGCAGGATGATTGCCCCGTACATTGAGCAGATTGCAGAGGCTTACAAGGATAAGGCGCTCGTCGTTAAGTGTGATGTAGACAGCTCACCTGACGTTGCCCGCAGGTTCAGCATAAGGAATATCCCTACTGTTCTCTACTTCAGGAACGGGGAGGTGGTAGACAAGCAGGTGGGGGCAGCTGCCCGCTCGGCGTTCGAAGCCAAACTCACGCCACTGCTCTGATCCGCTTATGAAGGTTTGTGTTTTTGCAGCTTCCAGCAGCCGCATTGATGATGCCTACAAGAAGTCTGCTGAAGAACTTGGCGTGGCCTTCGCCCGCGAAGGTGTGCATGCTGTCTACGGTGGCGGAGGGATAGGACTGATGGGCATCTTTGCCGATTCACTGATGGCACACGGAGGATCAGTCACCGGAGTGATCCCGGGATTCATGATGGATGAGGGCTGGGGACATGACGGGGTGACTGATATGATCGTGACACCGGACATGTCAGAACGGAAGAAGACTATCTTCGCCATGTCAGATGCAGCCGTGGCGCTGCCCGGCGGAGTAGGCACACTGGAGGAACTTACGGAGGTGATAACCCTCAAGCAACTGGGCCAGTTCAACAAGCCAATTATCATTGTTAATGTTGACGGATTTTATGACCACCTGATAGAATTCTTTGACCATATGGTCAGAAGCCACTTCATGCGGCTCGAACACAAGGATATATGGCAGATTGTCACAAC
Source organism: Bacteroidota bacterium (assembly GCA_023430725.1). Classification (GTDB taxonomy): domain Bacteria; phylum Bacteroidota; class Bacteroidia; order Bacteroidales; family VadinHA17; genus SR-FBR-E99. Next base: position 10,007 of record JAEYZD010000184.1, read on the forward strand.
TGCCGACGAGGTGGTGCCGGCTATCCTCAACTATACCGGCTGGCACGCCGATCCGAAAGTGATTGCAAGGATCTGATCTCTGACCTGCAGATGACCTGCAGGCAATCGGCAGTGATCCGGGGTGATCCGGAGTGACTGCGGGGTGATTGCGGGGTGATTGCGGAAGTCTTGTCTTCTTACCCGGAAAGGGTCAGGAGCCAGCGGGGAGAGTTACGGGATTCTTGTTCCTATAAACAATATGTCATCCACCTGGGCCACTCCGCCCATCCACTCCCTTATTGACTTTTCCAGTCGGCGCTTCTGCTCATCTACCGGCAACATGTAGATTTTTGAGAGAAGTGCCCTTATGTTTACGGTCTTGAATTTCTTCTCATGCTGACCACCGAACTGGTCACCAAAGCCGTCAGTGAAGATATAGAGCATATCTCCGGGCCTGACATCTACCTTTTTGTTCGTAAAGCTCTTACGGGCCTGGCCGTCAATCATCCCTATCGGGAACCTGTCACCCCTGTAGATAGTCACAACCCCGTCGCGCACATGGTACAGCGGCTGATATGCTCCGGCATATTCAACCGTATGTTCCAGGATGTCATATGAGACAATAGAGATATCCATCCCGTCACGCACCGCTTTTTCGCTTCGCTGGAGAAGGGAATGAACAACCTCTATGTTAAGATGGTCAAGTATCTCTGACGGCCTTGTTATTCCGCTTTCCCTGACAATCTTGTTGAGGGAGTTGTGGCCGATTATTGACATGAACGCGCCTGGCACACCGTGACCCGTGCAGTCGACCGCCGCAATGTACTGCCTGAAACCGCTGTCATGCATCCAGTAGAAGTCGCCGCTGACAATATCCTTTGGCATGTAAAGCACGAAAGTGTCATTGAAATAGTTTTCAGGTGGCATCATTGCTGCCTGTATTCTCTCGGCATACCGTATGCTGGCGGTTGTGTCCCTGCTCTTCTCCTCCAGCTCGAGGCTCTTGCTCACAACTTCGGCTGTTCTCTCCTCCACCTTTGCCTCGAGGTATTCCTTCTCACGCCTCAGGGACCTCTCGCGTATTGTAATGAAGAGATAGATCCCTGCCGCCAGGAAGGTGGCACACAGGATGATGAACCATGATGTGGCATATACAGGCCCCCTGATTGAGAAGGAGAGCTTTGCGGGCACCTCGTTCCAGTAGCCGTAGTTGTTTGAGGCCCTTACCATGAATGTATACCGGCCCGGCCCGAGCGAGGAGTATGCAGCCCTGCTCTGGTCCGTTGTGATCCAGTCCTCATCAGCCCCTTCAAGCATAAACTGGTACCTTACGGCACCGGGGTTGACCAGGCAGATGCTTAGGAAATCAAAGATGATCCTGTTCTGGGTATGCATCAGCCTGACACCGTCACGCATCGGGAATATCTCATAGTTGACAAGCGTCCGCCAGATATGTGTGACAGGCTCAGTCACCATCGGAGGTATCTTCGAAGGGGTTAGCTTCATGGCTCCATTGGAGGTCCCGAACCAGAGATCACCCATGTCATCAGTAAACGAAGCATTTGGCCGTGTCTCTATTCCCGTGAAGCCGTTCTTCTCATTGAAGGAGGAGATTTTACCGGTGTTGCTGTCATACCTGTTAAGCCCCAGGTTGGTCCCGATGAAAAGGTTGCCGGAACGGTCAGACTGAAGCAGGTTCACCGAGTTCATCAGCAAACCGTCAGCCTCTGATATCTTCTTTATGACCGCATCGTTCTTCAGCCCGTAGAGTCCGTCTATCGTCCCGACCCATATGATCCCGTCAGGAGTCTCCGTGATTGCTGTCGGATGGACATCACTCCTGAATGTCACGGAGGTGAATTCATTACTGCCCGGAATATGCTTGGTCAGCCCGTTTCGTTCCTCGGTGCCGATCCAGAGGCAACCGCGGCTGTCGCAGAACAGTGTGGTTATATTATTGCCCGTCAGGCCGTTGATCTGGGTGAAGGTCTGGCTCTCCTTTCGCTTCACATCCCACAGGATGAGGGCACGGTCTGTCCCTATCCACAGATTGCCCCGCTGGTCCGTGGTCATAGCCCCGATCCTTAGTGAACGAAGACTCGCGTTGAGGTCAAGGTCATACCTGTAATTCTTCTCAACCATGTCATACCTGTATACCTCGTCTCCCGATGTGGCGATCCATACATTCTCGTTGCCGTCAGGCCTGATTATGTTAACCTGGATCCCTTCGAGGGCCGGAGGAAAACCGTTCAGCTTGATCCGGTCCTCTTCCTTGAGAGCAGGATTGTAAAGCGCCATCCCTTTCCCTGTACCAAACCAGTACTTGCCGGAAGGATCCTGCGCAATTGTGAAGACATCATTTGAGGGAAGGAACTGCGGTGCCAGGTAGGAGGTGAAGTGATCTCCCTTGTATATGAACAACCCGGCGTCCCGGTCAGCAATCAGTACGTTCTTTTCCTTGTCCTCTATCATGCATAGTATATGCTGAGCCTTCAATCCGTTGCTGTTGTTGAAGACCGTTGCCCCTTCCGGTGAGAATACAGTTATCCCTCCCCTGCTCTCCCAGTCTTCCATTGATGAAACCCATATGTTTCCACGGTAGTCTTCAAGGATATATGTGACGAAGTTTCCCCACAGTCCGTTTCGTGTATCGTAAAAGCCCATCTCGCCTGTCTCTGCATCCTGGCGGTAAAGCCCCCCGTTAAAGGTTCCGAACCACATGTTGCCCCGGGAGTCTTCAAAGATTGTTGTTGTCAGGAAGTAGCGGGTGAGCCCTTCAGGATTATACGGTATGAACCTGTCACTTGCATGGTCATACTTCTTTATTCCCATGTCAGTGATGCAGAAAAGGTTGCCGCGACGGTCAGCATAGAAGCCGAAGGCATCATTGCTGAGACCCTGGCGTCCCATATACTGCTGCCCGGTCATCAGGACAGCCCTGTGGGCGGGCATGTCAAGACGAAGAGCTCCGCCGAGAGATGTTGAAATCCAGATTGAACCTTCATACTCCACAATACCTGTTACATCTCCGGTAAGGCTCGTAACCGGTCTGACCGGGTCACTGATACGGGCGGAATCAACACCCACAAACATCCCGGGGGAGAATGAGAGTCGTCTGATTATGTTGTCCTCGATTATTGAGAGCCCACCCCCTATGTGTCCGAGCCACAGCCGTCCCCGGCTGTCCTCGAAAATGCTCTTCACCCCTCCGGGTGCAAGGCTGTCCGATGTTGAGAAATTTTCAAACCGGAGGCCGTCAAAACGGGTGACACCGCTGCCTGTCCCGAGCCAGATGAAGTCATTGGCATCCTGTATGACAGTGTATACCTTGGAGGCGCTCAGACCCTCCTTGGAACCGTACTGTTCAAAATAGTAGTTCTGCCCACTGAGAACCGGGGTCAGGATAATAAGAGACAGAAGCAGCAGGGCTGTGACAAATGGTGATCTTATGCCGGAATTGCTGCTTCGTCCGTACATCAGGTTATTTCTTTACAAAGAAGAAGGTTCCGTCCTCGTCCTTCAGTCCTGTTATCTTGCCGAAAGTGGGCTTTTGCTGGTTATTCAGGGAAACTGCTTTGGTAACCTGCAGCACAATCTCCTCAATTGCAATGCATGTATTCGGATTGCCGCGAAGGGTGTTTGCAAAGGTACGGGTGAACTGCGAGTCATCAACGGCAAGCTCATAACCGGCCGATGAGAAGATCTGGCTCGACTTGAACTGCGTTGCCCGCCAGTCGGCGCAGTTGCGCGGTTTCAGCTCCGAACGCATTGCCTGGTAAAAACTGGGGCCTGACTCGCAGGCATCTGTAATTACAAGCACATGAGTCAGATAGTTCATATAGGACTCCATCGAGGCTCTCAGCGTGTTCAGACTGTAATATGTGAACTCCTCATCCCTACGGGCGTCAACAGGTATCCAGTAACCCACATCATTTATAAACTTGCCGTGCCCGGCGAACCAGATTACAAGTGACTTGATCTGCTTTGCCCTCACCTCATCACGAAGGTCTATCGAGAAAAACTTCTCCATCTGCTGCTTTGTCTGGTTGCGAAGCCTCTTCACCGGCAGCACCTGGTAATCCTCCTCCAGCACCCCGGTTATCAGGCTGGCATCCTTGGGTGGCCCCTGCAGTTCTGCAAAGTTCTGATAATCACTGTTCTCAATGAAGACAACGAGTGTGTTGCCCATCGGGTTGGAGGCCGAAATTGTAGTGCCCTGACGGTTGAGGGCATAATCCCTGATTGTGCGGTTGCCGTACTTGTCCTCAACAAGAATCGTAACCTTGTCATTGTTCCTTACATCAATGCCCCTGGCAATGAATGAGGGATTCAGGTTGTCCTGCGAGAACTGGGCGCTTATGTTGTCAATCCTTACCGACCTGATCAGATTCTGGTCAAGTACCTTTCCCTCGATGTCAATAGACTGGGTAATACTGTCAATGACGAGTATGTTCTCCCCTACAATATAGGGAGCAAGTATCTGTATCTCCGGCGGATCGATCTCGGTGCGCCTGATGCGGTAGGTCAGCACCCTTTCGTTGTTGTAGACGTCTCTTGCCACAAGCCGGAGGGTCTCATCGGACGGGATCTCCACCTCTGCGGCAAAGGGTATTGTTCCCTTCCCCTCAAATTTTACCGGATGATTGTTGATTGTGAACTCCGCAAGCAGGCTCTTGTCACTAACCTTTCCTGTAACCATCAGCGACTTCCTGTCATGGCCAAGCTCGATGTTCCCCCCTTCGGCTATGTCAGGTGTCTCTATAAAGATCTCAGGGCTGTTGCTCTCACGGTTTATTGCGAAAAGCCTGTCATTTGCCTCGGTCAGCAGTTTCTTTGCCGCGGAGCCGGACTCATTCATGGCAACGACTCTCGTGTAGTCATTTCCGGCCTTTTCGAAGTCGTTCATCTCTTCGTAAGACCTTGCTCTCATGAGATACACCTCAGGGTTGTACTGGTCGAGGGCCAGCGCCTTCGTAAAGTCGGCCACGGCAGCAACATGCTGGTTAAACTTCTGGTAACAGGTACCGCGGGTGACATAGTGGGTCTGGCCGGCGGGCTCCAGCAGTATGGCTGTTGAGAGGTCATTGATTGCAGAGGGATAATCAAGCTTCGCCTCATGAACCATGGCCCTGGTCAGGTATGCTTCAACATTCCTGCTCTCCTGCTGGATGACCATGTTGCACTGTCCCAGTGCACTGTTGGCATCGCCCTGCCGGACGAGCACCCTTGCAAGTTCGAGCCGGGCGGCTGAGAACGCCTTGTCCTTCGTCACAGCCTTCTCAAGCTGTCGCCTTGCGGTGTTGTCATCTCCCTTTTTCTGGTAGATGAGACCCTGATGATAGTAATTGACTGCATCATCCCTCATCTGGAGGGCGGTGTCAGAGGCACCAAGGGCCCTGTCCCACTGTTCCAGACCTATCAGCGAAACAACTTTCTCCGTGTAGAGCTTCCCGTTGCGGAACTCTGCCCTGATGGCTTTCTGCAGGTATGTTACCGCCTCGGAGAAGAATCTCGTCTTCTCCTCCGGGGTTGTTTTCACCGCACCTCCCAGCATGTTGCACATGCGCCCCAGGTTGTACAGTATTCCGGTATCGTCAGGGGTGAAATTGTTCGCCCTCCTGTAATCATCATAAGCCAGGCCGATATTACCTGTCATCTCATATGCCCGGGCTCTCATGACATATCCTTCGGCTGACGAGGGATCTTCATCGATGGCCTTTGAGAACTGGGTGATTGCATCATCGAGCATGCCGTTCCTCACGAAATCCTCGCCGGCCTTTATGTACTTACGGGCCGACTGGCCTGAAAGGCTCAGGCAGGCGACGACAAGCAGCATAACAAGAACTGTGAATCCTCGCTTCATGGTGTTAGGTCCTTTTCCCGATAGGGTCTCAAAAATACGAATATTTATTTACTAACAACTAATAGCAGTTATTAACATTAGTTATACGTAAATTCCTCAAAAATGATACGTGAATTCCAGAATACTTTTTTCGAATCTGACTGCTTTAGACGGGGTGAATTCCGGGTAGGGATCAGGCACCCCTTCATTGAACCTCACGGAGCCTGTAAAACGGCGCACTTCGTCCCACAGGCCGGCCTCAATGAAGTGTTTTATAATGCATGCACCCCCCTCGACGAAGAGCGACTGAATTCCCATTTCATGAAGGACGGGCAGCACCTCTTCCAGGAATCTCTCCCCGCCTGTGAGGGGGATGACCTTTACGCCCGGGAAATCTGCCTTCTCATTGCAGGTAAAAAGGATGGTTTCTGCCTGGCTGTCAAAGGCTGCCGAACCGTGATCCATGTCGCCGCTGCGGCTGATGATTATACGGACCGGATTCTTGCCGCTCCAGTATCTGACAGTGAGTGAAGGGTTGTCAGCCCTGACAGTGCCGCCTCCGGCGAGAATGGCATCTTCCGTGGCGCGCCAGCGGTGCACGAGCACCCTTTCGGTCATACCCGTTATCCAGTTGGGTTCAGGGGTGTCACCTGGTTTTCTGTGCAGGTCAATGAAGCCGTCGGCACTGCGGGCCCACTTGAGAATCACATATGGCCTCTTCTTCTCATGCCAGGTAAAAAAGCGCCTGTTAAGCCGGCGGCACTCATCCTCTGCCACACCTGTTACCACACTGATCCCTGCCTCCCTCATGCGGTTGATGCCTTTTCCGGCCACCAGCGGATTGGAATCGGTGACGCCGACCATAACCCTGCGTATGCCGCTTTTGATTATCAGGTCCGCGCATGGCGGTGTGCGTCCGTGGTGCGAGCAGGGCTCGAGGCTGACGTACATCGTGGAGGCTGGGAGCAGGCCGGGGTCCCTGACAGCATTGATTGCATGGACCTCGGCGTGGGGCGTGCCGGCCTTAAGGTGATATCCTTCGCCGATTATGATCCCGTTATGCACCACTACAGCCCCTACCATCGGATTGGGAGCCGTGTTTCCTTCAGCCATTTCTGCCAGCCTGATGGCCCGCCTCATCC
>JAEYZD010000185.1 GCA_023430725.1 Bacteroidota bacterium
CCTGCAATGAGCTGGCCAATCTCCCCGTGCCCCAGGTTTACAACACGTTTGAGAAGTATTACGAATTCTTCAGGGAGAGGAGGGACGGCCTCCGGGAATGGGTCAATTACACACCCTATGAGAACAGGCTAATAGGTTCATTTATCATGCTTGATCAGCCTGACAGGGCACATGAGCTTATTGATTTCCTTCTTGATGATCAGCGTCCGCACAACTGGAACCACTGGGCCGAGGTGGTCTGGAGTGATCCGCGTCATCCCGGGTTCATCGGCGATATGCCTCACACCTGGTGCGGGAGTGATTTCATCAATTCTGTCAGGTCCATGTTCGTTTATGAAAACGAATATGACCAGACCCTCGTCATTGCCGCAGCACTGTACCGCGACTGGATTGATGCACCCGGAGGAATGTCGGTCAGCAATTTGCCTACCTATTACGGAGACATATCCTATTCAGTCAGGAGGGAGGGAAATCAGTACCTGTTTAACATCACCGGAGAACTTGATCTGCCTGAGGGAGGCATCATAATCCGGAATTTCAACGACGGTGCCGTACCGTCAGGAGTGTCAGTGAACGGCAGGGAGGTGACAGGTTTCACCGGTAAGGAGATTGGCATTGAGGAGGTCCCGGCCGAGGTGATAATACGTTATTAAGAGTTCTTACACTTATTCTGATGGAAGAGACGAAGACGAGTCACGGAAAAGCGGTACAGGGATATGAGCGCATAACCTTCGGCCAGCTGGCAGCCTATTCAGCAGGAGGAATCATTCCGGTGGCTCTGTTCAACATTGCCGGTCAGCTGGTGGGGCTGATGGGAAACATCAGCCTTGGCCTCAGTGCTTTCTGGTTAGGGCTCATAATGATCATTCCGCGGCTCTGGGACGCCTTCTCCGATCCCATAATCGGGCATCTCTCGGACAATACCCGCACAAGATTTGGCAGGCGCAGGCCATTTCTCCTTATCGGTGGAATAGCCGTAGCCGTGTTTTTTGTTGTCATGTGGTGGATCCCCAAGGGAGAGACGGTTCATGCACTCTTCCCGAGCGAGACAGGGTTCAGGAGTTTCCAGCTTTTCTATATCCTGTTTTCGCTGTTGCTGTTTTTCACCGCCACAACAATCTTCGAGATACCTCACGGTGCACTCGGGATGGAGATGACATCGGACCCGCACGAACGGACCCGCCTCTTCAGCGGCAAGAGTTTCGTGGGGAATCTCTTCGCCATGAGTACCCCTTGGCTCTTCGCCCTTGCCAATATGGAGGTGTTCCGGGGGCCGGGCGGCAATGAGGCTGACGGGATGCGTTACGTCTCACTGATGGTCGCGGCCATACTTATACCGCTCTCCTTCTGGTGGACTGCAAAGCTGAGGGAACCCGGCTTTGCCAGGGTTTCGAAGCAGGAGAAAACCCATTTCTGGAACGACATTAGGATTGTCGGCACCAACAGGAACTTCATCTACCTGGTGCTTACAATCTTCACTCTGGCGATGGGATTCAATTTTGTCAACCTGCTCGGTTCATACATTCCGATCTTCTACGTTTTTGGCGGTGACAAGGTGGCGGGAGCCCAGCTTCTTGGAATAAATGGCACCATATGGGCGGTCACCGGTGTACTTGCCGTATTCCCCCTCAACTGGATAAGTCCCCGGCTGGGCAAGAGGAACACCCTTATCATCTCAATGGTTCTCATGTCACTTGCCCAGCTCTCCAAAATTGTCTGCTATAATCCTGAACATCCATACCTGGTTATTATTCCGACGATCATGCTTTCGGCAGGGATGCTTTTCTTCTTCACTCTCGGTTCTTCGATGGTTGGCGATATCTGTGATGAGGATGAGCTTCGTACCGGTCACCGTACCGAAGGGAGCTATTACTCGATATACTGGTGGTTCATAAAACTCGGGACGGCATTCGCAAGTTTCGTAGCGGGGATACTGATCACACTCACCCTCTTTGACGAGACGCAGGTCACCCGGGTTGACGGTCTGCAGGGAAGTGTCCGTGACATGCAGGCAAAGGTGACATACTGGAAGGGATACACGGGAAAAGCTGATGAAGCCGGGGTGTGGATGAAGAACGCACAGTCACAGGCCGCCGATGCGCTGAAGGAATCAAGGGACTACCTTGTATACCTTGAAAATGAGATTGTCAAGAAGCCCTCAAGAAAGAATATCTTCACTGCGGATATTGAAGCACAGCGAAAGAATGTGCTTATGAATGCAACTGCTGTCACAAGGGAGAACATTGTTGCGCTGGGAAGACACGGTGAATCTCTTGCCTCTGCCGGTAATTCTGTGTCTGCGGCAGTCAGTGACAGTCTTATACGGGCCACGGTGCCGTTGATAATGCAGTCAAAGATGACCAGGGCGAGGATCAGTTCCTCTGACCTGCTGGTTCATCTCCGTACCAGGTCAAATGAACAGCAGAAAAGCCGTGCACATACCGAACACCTCATAGGAAGTGTGGCGGAGATGAACAATATGATTTATGCACTGGAGCCCTCGTCCCCACTTGAAGTTCTTGAAGCCGGCCTTGCACCAATCGTCGGGGGTATAGAACCGCTCAAGAAGCAGTCGCCATACACACTCCTGATGATGCGTGTTGTTGAGATTGGATTGCCGGTTCTCCTGTGTCTTCTTGCGCTTGCCTTTGCATTCCGTTACGCACTTACAGAGAAGAGGACGCTGGAGATAAAGGAGCTTCTGAGGACTAAAAGAGGAGAGGCGGCTGCAAGGGAGGGAAACTGAGAATACAAAGTCTATTGGATACAAAATTCGTGAGATGACATTCAGCATTAAGGATAACAATTTCTGTCTTGACGGGAAACATATCTTTCTGAATTCCGGAGAGATACACTATTTCAGGATCAAGCGCGGGCTGTGGGACAGGCACCTGGACGAGGCTGTGAGCGCGGGTCTGAAGGCGGTGAGCACATATGTTCCATGGGCATGGCACGAGGAGGAGGAGGGTGTTTTTGATTTTGATGGTACGTCATGCCCCGAAAAGGATCTGAACGGCTGGCTGCGCAAGTGCAGGGAGCATGGCCTTCATGCCATAGTCAAGCCCGGTCCCTTCATCCTTGCCGAATTCAGGGGTGCAGGGCTCCCCGACTGGTTTCTCGAAAGATACGGAGATGCGGTGCGCATGCACACACGAAGCGGTTCGAGGGTGATGAGTGACGGCGTCAGCCTGTTCAACCGCGATTACCTCGGGAAGGTGAGGCTCTGGTATGACCAGGTCTTGCCCGTAATCCGGCAACATGAGTTGCAGGCAGGCGGTCCCGTGATAATGATGCAGGTCTGCAATGAGATAGGCGTCTTCTCATGGCTGTCGCGGCAGGCTGACTATGGGAATGAGGTGAGGAACAGGTTTATCAGATGGGTCTCGGAAAAGTATAAGAATATTACTGAGGTTAACAGGCTATGGGGCACGGCTTATGGCAGTAATGATGAGATTGAGCTGCCCCCTGACGGGCGTGACCCTTATGCCTCACCGGCTGACCGTGGTCGTGACAATGCATGGCACAGCTTCTGGAGAAGCTATTACGGCGATTATCTCCGGATGCTTACCGCGATGATAAGGGAGCAGGGTATCACAGTGCCACTTTACCATAACCTCCCGGGATGGATCTACGGCAACGGGTACGAGTTCCCGGTGAATATTACAATGTATGAAGATCTCTTCAGGGGCAGGAGCGAGATCATCTTCGGCGTTGACCATATCCCCGAGTTTGTCTCATACAGGAACCTGCATGACGACAGGATCATCAATGACATAACCCTTGCGATGCAGGGTGGAGGTCCGCTTTTTGCGGCAGAGTTCCAGAGCGGCTCCCGTGAGTACCATGTGGTGACAAATCCACGCGAGATGGAGCTGTTCTACAAGGCAAGCATAGCCAACGGGCTGAAGGGATGGAACTTCTACATGTTTTCCCAGGGCCGGAATGTCAGCCGCAGGGGCTACTCCGGTGACACCTTCTACTGGTTCACTCCGCTCGATGCCGATGGCAGGCGTAGCAGCGCCTGGCCTGCTGTTGAAAAGATGAGCCGCCTGACTGAGGTGTCAGGCGATATCATTGTCAATTCCGGGCGCCGGGCTGAGGTCTGTGTGCTGTTCTATTCACACTGGTACGCCACTGAGCTTGAGCGGCCGGCAGAAAAGGATGCAGGACTGACATATATTCCCTCGGCTGTCAGGCGACCGGCATATTTTGACGGCCTCCTGAAGGCACTTCAGGTGCTGAATATAGATTATGACATGGTTGACCTTGGGAATGCCTCGCCTGAATCACTTGCACGGTACAGCCAGATATGGGTCTTTGCGACCGACGAGATGGATGCACCGGCACAGTCAGCCGTTGCCGGCTATATAACCGGCGGAGGCAATGCGGTTATCTATCCTTACCTTCCTGACCGCGAGACATCGCAGAAACCCTGTATGCTTCTCCGTAACGTTATCGGAGTCGCTCCGTCAGGTACCGAGACAATCGATTCACCGCTCATCGACCTGTATGATCTTCATGATATCAAGTGCAGCAATCCGCAGGTTGTATTCGCTACTGAAACCCTTGCAGATGCTGAAATCATCGCCCGTACAATAAGTGGTACTCCGTGCGGCTTTGAGAAGAGTGTAGGAAAAGGGAGGGTAACATTTATCGGGACATGGGCCGGATTTGACACTGAGGCACACAGGTTGTTTTACGGGAAGTTGCTTGAGAGATCGGGAGCAAGGCTTCGTAATGCCACTTCTGACAACGGATTCATAATTGCACGGGAGAGGTTCACCGCTGACGGCCGGGGACTGCTTTTTGCTGCAAACTATTACAACGAGGAGCTGAGCGGAGGTGTGACATATACTCATCCTGCAACAGGTGAGTCAGTCAGTCTGCCTCTGGGCGGCGGAGAGATATTATGGCCTCCGTTGAGGGCAATACTGACCCCTCTGTGCCTTCAACTGGAAGAAGGGTTGACAATGCTCCATACAACCTCCGATCTTCTCTCCGTCAGGAAAGAAGGCAGTGAGATCATCCTGACCCTCAGCGGCGACCGTGATCTCCCGGGAGAGACCGTCCTTGAGGGACCCGGAACAGTAAGACTAAGCGTTGAGGAGACCAGCGGCAGAGCGGTGGGAATCAATCTGATCCGTGGGCGAAAGGTGATAACATACAATCATGTACACGGTGAGGAAACAGTGCTCAGAATAACTGTTGGTTAAGCGGTTATAAGGGACAGGACCGTCAAATAGAGACTGTTTGAATCGGAACAGGAGAACCATTCTTTTGAATACAGGAAAAACAGAAACAGGATATGAAGATCAGCAACAGGGCAGGACTGACGGTTGAGTTTCTTGAGAACGGGGCAATATCCTGCATCTCTACAGATACGGTTATGATTAGCCTCCGCCGGGCGACTGTTCATACCGGGGCATATGCCGGAGTATGGCTGCGGAAGAGGGGTGCGGAAATTGAACATCGGGCTCTCTCAGGTCCCGGGAGTGACAGTTTCTTCCGTGTGGAGAATGAAAGTTATATCGCAGCCGGAAGGTGGAATGGTATCGGATACATCTGCAGCCTGAGTCTTTCAGATAAAACCCTTAGCTGGGAATGGAAAATTGACCTTCAGAACAACAGCAGCAGCGAAGTTGAGCTTGATCTTGTCAGTCTGCAGGACGCAGGATTGAAGGCCCATTCCCGGGGGCTTGTAAATGAGTACTATGTGAGTCAGTATACGGAGCGAAGGATACTTGATGACCCCGCTGCAGGGAAGGTGGTCTGTTGCCGTCAGAACATGAAGGAATCGGGTGGCTGGCCGTGGCTGATGATGGCCTCTTTAGGCCGAGCCTCTTCAGCCTGTACGGACGGGATGCAGTTTTACGGTATAAGTTACAGGGCCACCGGTATTCCGGAAGGATTGCTTGCCGGGGACCTGGGAGGTGAATATGCCGGGGAGTCGTCAGTCATTGCACTTCAGGAGGAGCCTTTTTTACTCCCGGCAGGAGGCACAAGGAGAGTCAGGTTCGTGACCACCTTTCTGCATAATCATCCGCCGGCCACCTCGGAGGCGGACCTCGACAGGCTGATGGGGCTGACAATGGAGTTCAGCCATGACCACGCCGGGGATGATATGCTTTTGCAGGATGAGGAGCTCATCAAACAGTTAACCGGGGCTGATGCATTATCCGCTCATGGTGTTTTGACCGGGCCCGGCGCTTTATCCGGACTTGATGTTTCATCCAGATTGAAAGGATTCAAAAAGCCGGAGACCGGCCTGTTCAGCCTTCCGTATATGCTTCAGGCGGAGGAGCTTACCGGGACGGAGATTGAGACACATTTCCCGGGACCACGCAGGTATGCCGAATCTTCGGGAGACATGCCGCTCTCCTTTTTCTACGGCCGTAACCTTCATGTTATGCTAAGGGGGAAGGAGTTGCTGGCTGACAGGCCCCACGGTCATATCATGCACACAATGTCTCACATGGTGCCGGATGAATCAGTCATGTCAACAACGGCGTTTGCCTTTGGAGTTTTCAACTCTCATATCACCCAGGGCAATACAAATTTCAACACACTCCTTTCGGTATGTAACAGCCAGTTCAACATCAACCCTGTATCCGGACAGAGGATCTTTGTCGTGTCAGGCGGACGGCGTATGCTTCTCGGTGTGCCGTCGGCCTTTGAGATGGGGCTGAACCATTGCAGATGGCTCTACCGTTATGGTTGCAGCCTCTGGCAGGTGCGTACCTGGACCTCCGGCAGAACGCCGCAGATAAACATGGATTTCAGGGTTCTGGAGGGTGACCCAGTGGGGCTGGTTGTGACACATGATTTTGATGAGCTGAATGGCTGGATTATCAGGCCTGACCTGATTGTCGGTGAGTATGTGGCGCTGCCCGCTGCCGGAAGCATGATCAGCCGGAAGTTTCCGGATGCCCGGTTTAGGATCACCGTACAGTTTTCCGGCAGCATATACCGGGCTGGAGGTAACGGGCATGCCGGAAATGAACAGAATCTGAACGGCAGTCAGCTTTTTACAGTCGAGACAGAGCCGCTCTCACGTTTCAGTATGAGTTTCACGGGTTGTGTCCCGGCCGGTTTTGAACCGATCCTCTTTACCGATGCTGAAAAGCAGTTTGCTTCAGATTCCGGTGAAGCGGAAGAGGAGTGGAAGGAGATGAGCCGTGCACTCTCACTCGACAGCGCCGATGAGGATATCAGAGCAATTTCTGAGATTCTCCCGTGGTTCGGGATGAATGCAGTAACCCATTTTCTTACTCCATACGGCCTTGAGCAGTTCAGCGGCGCCGCATGGGGAACCCGCGATGTCTCCCAGGGTCCTGTTGAGCTGCTGGTTTCCATGGGCAGGTATGAGGAGGCAAAGGAAGTATTAAGTGTAATTTTTTCCAACCAGGAGACTGACGGCGGATGGCCTCAATGGTGGATGTTTGACAGCTATAATGAAATCCGGGCCGACAGTGCGCACGGAGACGTTGTATACTGGTGCATCATTGCCGTTTGCAGTTATATCAGGGCAACAGGTGACATCGGATTTCTTGATGATAATCTCCCTTATCATCAATCGGATAAAGCAGCGCAGAGACAGGTCAGTCCACTCAGAGAGCATATTGACCGTCTGGTTAAAAAAGTGACGGAATCGTTTGTTGCCGGCAAGTCCCTTGTACGTTACGGAGGTGGAGACTGGAATGACTCACTGCAGCCTGTCAGCAGGGACCTGGCAGACCGGCTGATCTCATCGTGGACTGTTGAGATGAATTTCCAGGCATTCAGTCAGTATGCAGAGGTCTGCAGCAAGGCGGGAGATGCTGATCGCGCAGAGGAGATGAACCGGTTATGCGGAATGATCAGGTCAGATTTCAACCGGCACCTGGTCAGAGACGGTGTTGTGGCGGGGTACGGCCTTGCCGGTCATGACGGCACCATATCCCTTCTTCTTCATCCTTCTGACACTGTGACAGGCATCAGATACAGCCTTCTTCCGATGGAACGAGGTATTGTCAGCGGCATCTTCACACAGGAGCAGGCAACATATCACCTCGGACTGATCGGCAGGTACCTCACGGGTCCGGACGGTGCCCGACTGATGGATCGCCCGCTTAAATACAGCGGTGGCATCGAAAAGCTGTTCCGCAGGGCTGAGAGCAGCACCTTCTTCGGCAGGGAGATAGGGCTGATGTATGTGCATGAACACATTCGCTATGCGGAAGCACTTGCACGCACCGGACGGGCAAATGAGTTTGTGCAGGCCTTGAGGAAGGCAATTCCTGTTGGGTATGCAGAAAAGGTTCCCTGTTCGGATGTGCGGCAGTCCAACTGCTATTACAGCAGCTCAGACGCCATATTTGAGACCCGTTACCAGGCTGACGAACTTTATCATGAGATAATTGAGGGCAGTGTTACCCTGAGAGGCGGCTGGCGTGTATATTCCAGCGGTCCGGGAATATATGCCGGGATCATAATGACGCATCTCCTCGGCATCCGGAGGGAATGGGGCAGGCTGACAATTGATCCGGTAATGCCGGCATCGTTTGACGGGCTTGAAGCTTCAATGATAATTTACGGACGGCCCGTGACCTTTGTCTACACTGTCAGGGAGGGGAGCAGCGGGCCGAAACGGATAAGTGTCAACGGAAAGGATATTGAATTCACACCTGTTGAAAACCGGTACCGGGCGGGGGGCGTGGCGCTGGATGAGACTCTCTTCACAGGCATGCTGCCAGAAACCGAAAACAGGATTGAGATATACCTCTGAGGTCACAACTTTTTCCTATATTTACAACTGGTAACAGGAAGTTGTGTAACATCGGGGACTCATGTCAGAAATTCCAGTTGGGGGAACCCTCAGGCTGCTGATTCAGTTCATTTGTTTAATCTTGCTTTCACCGACGACCGGAGCACAGACCGGAAAGGGGAGGAATGAGATCAATCGGTTCATCCCCGGTGCAATCCCCGTAAAAAGTCAGAACTGGGAAGTAAGCCGTGATCCGGTAAGCGGATATGTCTATTTTGCCAACTCTGCAGGTCTGATTGAATACAATGGCATTACGGCGAGGAGTTATCCTGTACCGTACCGGCAGGGTGCCAGATCAGTATACGTCAACGGTGACGGGCTGATCTTCACAGGCTCATTTGAGGATTTTGGTTTCTGGAGAAAGGACCGCTCGGGAATCCTCTCCTATACTTCCCTGGCCTCCGCGGCAGGTGTCGTCCAGAATGACGAGATATGGAATATCTGCGAAATAAACCATATGATATATTTCCAGTCGTTTACCTCTGTCTATGTCTATGATTACAGCGGAGTGCGGAGGATTGCGGCTCCCTCGTCGCTCCTGTTCTTCTTCAGGGTGGGAGACCGGTTTATCGCGCAGGCAATAGATGAGGGACTCTACTGGTTCGACAGGGAGGGATTCAGCTTTATTCCCGGAAGTGAGATTTTTGCAGCGCACAAGATTCACGCCCTGATTGATTTCGGGCAGAGAGAGAGGTGGATCTGCACTGCCAATGACGGGATTTTTCTCTTCGACGGAACTAAGTTCACTCCGACGGAGAATGAGGTTTCCGCCTACCTGAAGGAGGCCACCTGCAATGCCGGTCTGGCGGTAAGCGACTCGCTTCTTGTCTTCGGGACCATTCTCAGGGGTCTGGTACTATGTGACCGCAACGGTGGTATACTTGAAAAATATGATTACTCCAACGGGCTTAGCAACAATACGGTACTGTCGCTTTACCTTGATGCGGAGAAAGGGCTGTGGGCAGGTCTGGATGACGGTGCCAACTATCTGGAGACATCTTCTCCCGTGGCGTTTTACGAGAACTCCAGCGGTGACCTGGGAACAATCTATACAGTTATCCGTGACCGTGATTATCTCTTCCTTGGGACAAATCACGGGCTTTTTGCAACGGATATTGAAAACGGAGAGGGGTCATACCGTTTCACAGATCTGCGGATCATACCGGGTACACAGGGTCAGGTCTGGAAGCTGTCACAGTATGACGGCCAGATACTGTGCGGTCATAATGACGGAACTTTCCTTATTGACGGACTTAAAGCAGTCAGGATTTCGGATGTCACAGGAGGCTGGTCTGTAAGACCGTTCGGCAACTATCTGATTCAGGGGACCTATACGGGTATCGTTTCTTTCCGGAAGGATATTGCCGGGAATTGGTCGCTCAGTTCAAGGATTGATGGTTATGCCGAACCAACAAGGTTCGTGGAGATTGATTACCTTGGATATGTATGGGCGCTTCATCCGCAGAAAGGGGTTTACAGGCTGGAACTGAATGAGGAGGCTGATTCGGTCACCAGTTCACTATATTTCAGTCAGGCCGGTGACAGTGCCAGGATACTCTCCATGGCTGTGATTAATAACCAGATGGTTTTCATTGCTTCTGACCATATCTACGGCTTTAACTATGAGACGCGGAACTTTTTCCCGGTGACGTCTCTTGAGCCCGGACTGGGTGAGTTTGTCGGTGCAACACAGATAATCCCCTACCAGAAGAACAGTTACTGGTTTGTGCTTGACAACAGGATAGCGCTCTTCAGCATCACGCGTGACCTGCAGGCAGAGAAGACCCTGGAGTTTGTGCATGAGTATGCAGACCTGCCCTGGAGAGAACAACAGGTAATGTCTCTCGATTCAGGCATGCTGCTCATACCGACTCGTCAGGCATTCAGCATATATGATCTCGGAAGGTTAGAAGGCATATCCAGGTCTTCCGCACTGGCTGTCAGCCGGCTGGTATTCAGCGGAGGGAACAGCAGTACTACGCTTTTCCCCGGATCCGGCGATGAAAAGCCGGTGGCAAGCAGTGAGAACAATCTCACTGTCTTCATAGCAAATCCCTCCGGCTTTGACCGCGAAGTGCGGGAGTATCTTTACAGGATCACAGAGATGGGGGATGAGTGGTACCGCACCGCGGCCGACAACTTCTCACTCTTAAACCTCAGGCACGGGGAGTATCATCTTCAGGTAAGGGAGGCAGCAGGAAGCGGCATTGCCCAAACCCGGTTCACAATCAGGAGGCCATTTGTCCTCAGCGGCGGGGCACTGGTGCTCTATCTGCTTGCCCTGGCAGCGATAGCCGCCGCAGCGATAGTGTTTTTCCGTTCAAAACTTGAAAGTCACCGAAGGATAATTGAATACGAGGTGGGCAAGAACAGGCTGGAAAGCGAGCTCGACTACAAGAGTTATGAATTGATGCTTACAATGCGGTATCTGATCCGGAAAACTGACACCCTGAGGGAACTGCGTGACAAGCTGGAGGCGGCGAAGGAGAGTCCCGCTAAGATGCCCTCCCGATTTATAAGGGATATGGAGCAGATTATTGACCATGGTCTGGACACCCAGACGGAGGAGTGGCAGAAGGTGATGAAGAATCTCAAGATGTCGCAGGAAGGATTCTTCAGCAAGCTGAAGAAGAGGTTTCCGACACTGACGCCGAATGACCTGAGACTCTGTTCATATCTCCGGATGAACTTCACCACCAAGGAGATTGCCAATCTTTCCAACATTTCCACCAGGGCGGTGGAGATAGCAAGATACAGGCTCAGGAGCAAGCTCGGCCTCAGTCACGATGTCAACCTGACTGAGTTTCTGATCCGTGAGGCGGAGGACAATGAACCCTGATCATCTTACCGAGATTCTGATCGGCGAGGCGGAGGACAATGAATCCTGATTGCAAAGAAAGGATCCGCTGCGGTTACTGCCGGGTTTCTTCCAGGATGAATCCCAGTCCCCTGAGTGTGCGGAGGCTGATGCCACGGTCAGGGGAGAGGTATTTACGCAGGCGGCTTATGAAAACATCCATGCTCCGGCCGAGAAAATAATCGTCTTCACCCCAGATCTCGGTAAGTATCTGTTCGCGTGTCAGCGCCTTGTTTCTGTTCATCATCAGGTGCCTGAGCAGTTGCGCCTCGCGTAGGGTGAGCTTTTCCTTTCCTGAAGGGGTTATGAGCTCCAGGGCATTGTATTTCAGGGTAGTGTTGGAGATGTGATATTCATCCTGCACAACGGTGTATATCCTGCGAAGGATGTTGTTTATCCGCAGCAGCAGCATCTCAGGGTCAAATGGCTTTGTGATGTAGTCGTCTGCCCCGAGTTTGAGTCCTTTTATCATATCCTCCCTGAGGCTCTTTGCAGTCAGGAAGATGAAGGGGATACCGGGCTCTTCGGCACGCAGTTTCCCGGCAAGGGTGAAGCCATCCATCTCCGGCATCATAATATCGAGCACGCAGATATCAGGCCGGGAATCATGAAATCTTTCCCATGCTTCGCGGCCGTTTCTTGCCAGCATAACCTCGAAGCCGCTCATGGAGAGGTACTGTGACAGTATGTTTCCGAAATCGGTATCGTCTTCGGCAAGCAGGAGTTTCATATCGTATTCTGGATTGGTATCTTGATCTTGAATGTTGTTCCGCGGCCGGGCTTGCTGTTGACCGACACATCGCCCCCGTGGGCAATGGCAATTCGTTTTACGTAATAAAGCCCCAGCCCCAGTCCCTTTGTCTTGTGGATGTTACCGTGGGGTACTCGGTAGAATTTCTCGAAGATGTGGCCCTGGTGCTCTCCGGGAATGCCCACGCCGTTATCCGCGACGGTGATCTCCAGATCACTTCCGGAAGCAGTAGCAGAAACCATAATCTGAGGTTGGGTTTCGCAGTATTTGACCCCGTTTGCAAGCAGGTTGCTTATCATCGTGGTGAAGTAGACTATGTCAACGGATGCCTGTCTGCCACCGGTGTTGTAATCCTCCCCGATGACGGCACACCCGTCGCACGAAGTGAGGAATGATGAGACCACCTGGTGCATCAGCTCATCAATCACAACCTTCTGCCTGTCAAGCTCAAATTCGCGCCGCTCCAGGAAACTAACCTCGAGAATCGTATTTATCAGCTGATTGAGATGAATGCTCTGTTTGCCAATCAGATGAGCGGTTTCAAGCACCTTCTCCCTGTCTGCCAGAATCTGTTCCTTTTCAAGGGCTCGCCCGGCTACGGTGATTGTCGACAACGGAGTCTTGAGCTCATGAGTCATATTGTTTATGAAATCGCTCTTCAGCTCCGAAAGACGTCTCTCTTCCATTAGATTGCGCCAGGTAAGCCCGAAAGCCAGGAAAACCACGAGGGCGCTGCCGATGATCAGGATGAACGAGAGGAGTGCCTCCTTCATTACAAGCTCACGGCGGTGTGTGAGATCGATCAGGTAATGAAACTCGATTATGAAGTTGTTATGCTCCTCCCTGAATGTATTTATAACAATCAGGTCTTTTGGAGGTTTGGAATAGACAGTGTCTTCCAGGACCCAGTTCCCGCCGGGGGTAAGCAGTTCTAGCCTCGATATGGCGAAAATGCTTTTTATATCATTGTCATAGCCCGCATTCTCAATATATGATTTGAGGAACGAGGTGAGCATCTCGTTTTCCTTCAGTACGGAGTAGGTCTCCATCAGTGCAAGCCTGCCAAGCGATGAGCTGTCATTTTTGCTGCTGAGCTTGCCCAGTTCATCCGAGATGAGGTACTCGGCGAACTTGTCTGTCACGTCCATAGCCTGTTCGAACCCGTTGCTCTTTTTCTTGGAGACAAGCAGGGACAGACCGTCGCGCGCAAGGCTTCTGTACCTCATTGTAAGTATCTCTTCCTTCTGCTGCCAGGTATTCCGTATCAGGTAGAACTGCACGGCAATAAAGAGGAGCATTGCTGCAAGGGATAATGCAAGAAGGAGTTTACGCTTCATTCTGCTGACTTTTGCTCAAAATTAATCAATGAGTTCCTATCCCGGACAGGATTAACCTTACATTAACCTCCCGTTAACCTTGGGCTGTGTGAGACGGATGTAATTTTACACTGTCAAACATTTTAAAAGGGCACCATGAAAAGAAAAGTACAGTTTATTACAGTTGCCGTTCTCGCTCTGATGATTTCATCTGCCGGCGCATATGCGCAGGAAGGAAAGCAGAAGAGTGCTGACGACAAGCAGAAGCAGGCCGAGGCACAGAAACAGACCGAGGCACAGAAGCAGGCCGAGATTCAGAAGCAACAGCAGGCTCTGAACGAGGAGATGAAGCAGAAGCAGGCCGAGATTGAGGCCAAAAGAAAAGAGATCCAGGAGAAGGTAGCCGAGATCGATGCACTGAAGGACCTGAAACATGATGAGATGGTCTGGATTTATCAGGGGGACCAGGAGAAGAAAGTCCGCGAACTGTACGGGAACCGCCCCGTAGTAGTCATGCCGGATATTCCTGAAATTCCGGACATTGACATGAGGTCATTTGACAACTTCTATTTTTACAATGGGCGCAGTCATGTAAGCAAGCCCGGCTCATCATGGAACTATTCCCGCCAGGTGATGGAAGCATCATTTACAAATGAGTTTACGATGAGCGGCGGAGACGAGAAGAATGTCAATCTGTCTGTGTCAGGTGACTGTGCCGAGGGGTCAATCACTGTGGCAATCATTATGCCTGACGGCAAGCAGCTCTCGGAGGTTATTATTGATGAGAACGGCAGTCTTAACTGGAGGAAGAACTTCGAGGCGGGCGAGAATAACGGCTGGAAGAACGGCAAATGGACTTTCAGGATTAAGGCGAAGAATGCAACGGGGAACCTGCGTATTTCAATGAACTCTGATTAATATTTGGTTTTCTGGTTTTTTTAGTTGGTTCTGGCAAAGGATCCGGAAAAGTTCTGCACTGCTTTTCCGGACCAAAACTTGAGGCTGCCTCACCGTAAAAAGGGGCAGCCTCTCTGTTTTTACAAATGACCTTTCTATTGAGTAAGCTGAGGCATGTCCCTGAACCGTCTCATCATCCATTTTCACCCCTGGTGAATTTGCGGCATGGCGCCGGAATATTAATTTTGCAGGACTAAACTGATCGTCTATGAAAAGGTATATACTGTTTATTTTTATTGCTTTGGTTGTCCTGGCATCCTGCGGGCGGCGTTCTCCGGGAAGCAGCGGAGAGCGGGTAATAACTGTTACAATACCTCCCTTTGCCTGGTTTGTTGAGCAGATCGGAGGGGACGACTTCACGGTGAATGTATTGCTGCCGCCCGGCGCTGACCATCATATCTGGGAACCGTTGCCGGCGCAGATAAATGCTCTCTCGGGCTCCGAGGCATTCATTATGAACGGGCAGCTTGGTTTCGAGCATGCCTGGATGGACCGTTTCTTGCAGGTCAATCCGGGGATGAAGGTGATGGATCTGTCTCGCAATATTGAGCTTATAGGGTCTGAGGGTCTGAGAGTCGGAGGGTCGGAGGGTCTGAGAGTCGGAGGGTCTGAGGGTCTGAGAGTCGGAGGGTCTGAGGGTTCCTCCTCCGTCTCCGGGGCGGGGACTGTGGAGGACACTGCTCATGAGGCTCACGAGAATTCAGGTGAGGAATCACATGAGAATCATGATCATGAAGGCCAGGCAACTGAAGGCGTCGAAACTGAGCACACTGACGACGGTCATAGCCATGCTCACGGCGGTCCGGATCCGCACTACTGGATGTCTCCGTCTGCCGCAAGGATAATGGCACGGGACATACGCGATTTTCTCACGGAGCTAAATCCGGCATCGGCTGAAAAATATGATGCAAATCTTGCGGTAGTGAACGGGCGGATTGCAGAGGTTGATTCGCTGGTACGTGCTGCACTTGGTCCTGACCCGCACCGGACTGTGATGATCTTCCACCCGGCGCTCGCATATATGGGACTTGATTACGGATTTGAGCAGGTGTCATTTGAGGATGAGGGCAAAAGTCCTTCCCCTGCCCGGATGAAAGAGCTGATTGATCTTGCCCGTGAGAAAAATATTAAGATTATCTTCATACAGGCGGAATATGATGTGCGCAATGCCCGGTCGCTCTCAAGTGAGACCGGCGCTGAGCTTATTGTCATCAATCCGATGAACAGTGTGTGGCCGGAGGCTGTTATGGAGGTGGCCAGGGCTTTAGGATCCAGGCAATAGGCAGTAGTCAATAGGCAGTAGTGTTGACAATGAATGCCTGTAGGGCATTAAGAACTGTAAAATGAGCAGCTTATTCACAATAGAATCATTAACAGCCGGATACGAGGAAAAGATCGTTCTCAGTGATGTATCCATGGCGGTTGAGGAGAATGACTTCATTGGTATCATAGGACCCAACGGAGGCGGTAAGACAACCCTGCTGAAGGTGATCCTCGGCCTGCTGAAACCGCTTACCGGAAGGGTTGACTACTCTCCCGGAGATCTGCGGCTCAACCAGATAGGATACATGCCGCAGGTGGCGCAGGGCGACACCCTCTTCCCTGTGACAGTGGAGGATGTTGTCCTCTCGGGGATGATGCACAACAAGGGAGCAACGGGTCGGATGAGTCGCACTGAGAAGAAACGGGCCGCGGAGGTGATGGATGAGCTTGGGCTGAGACCACTGGCACACCAGGCACTCAATGAGCTGTCAGGGGGACAGTTGCAGCGTGTCTACCTTGCAAGAGCCGTGTCCGGTTCGCCGAGGCTGCTGTTGCTGGATGAGCCTGCCACATTCGTTGATTCATCATTCGAAGCTGACTTCTATGACAAACTGAAGCTGCTCAACAGCCGTATGACTATAATGATGGTCTCGCACGATGTCGGGACTATCTCCGCCTGGGTGAAATCGTTCGCCTGCGTCAGCGGCAAGGTGTTCTATCACCCTCACAGCAAGATCACAGATGATGATCTCCGGATGTACGGATGTCCCATACAGCTTGTCACCCATGGCGATGTGCCGCATGTAGTACTTCACAAGCACGACTGATGGAAAACCTCTTTGAATACACATTCGTTGTCAGGTCGCTGCTCGGGGCACTATTTGCAAGCATCACGGCGGGGCTGGCAGGAACTTACATTGTCTCAAAGAGGCTTGTTTTTCTCAGCGGCGGCGTAACCCACGCCTCATTTGGCGGGATAGGCCTTGGATACTACCTCGGCATCAACCCGGTGCTGGGAGCGGCAATATTCGGGGTGGGATCAGCATTGGGGATGGAATACATGTCGGCCCGCGGCAAGATGCGTGAGGACAGCGCCATCGGGATACTCTGGGCGCTGGGTATGGCGGTGGGGATCATCTTCATCTATCTGACCCCGGGGTATGCGCCCAACCTGATGAGTTACCTCTTCGGGAGTATTCTTACGGTTACTGACGGAGACCTGATTGCCCTCGGGATAATTTCTTTGGTGCTTATAATCTACACGGCCGTATTTTACAGGACTCTGCTTTACATCTCCTTTGATGAGAACTATGCGAGGACATTCACAAGGCATGTAGACCTCTTCCGGTATATTTCCGTGGGGCTGACGGGGCTGGCAATAGTTTTGAATATCAGGATGGCGGGAGTCATAATGATCCTGGCGCTGTTGACAATTCCGGCAAACATCGTGATGCTCTTCACCCGCAGGTACCTGAGAATAATAGTGCTCTCCACCCTTGTCAGCTTCGCGGGCATAAGTTCCGGGTTTGCCATATCGTGGTTCACCAATCTGCCAACCGGCGCAACAATAGTGGCGGTGCTGGTGTTGTTCTGGCTGGTGGCCCGTGTCATCCGGAGCCTGCAGAAGAGCAGCAATATTGAGAAACTCAGAAAGAATAACATATGAATGAATTTGATCTTTTGATAATCGGGAGTGGTCCCGGCGGATATGTGGCAGCCGTCAGGGCATCGCAGTTAGGGATGAAGGTTGCTGTTGTTGAGAAGGCTGAGACCGGCGGCATATGCCTGAACTGGGGTTGCATTCCCACGAAGGCGTTGCTGAAGAGTGCGCAGGTACTGGATTACGCGCGGCATGCTGCCGACTACGGCATTAATGCCGGAGAGGCGCCGGCGGCTGATTTCGGGGCGGTGATTGCCCGCAGCCGGGGGGTGGCCGATGCGATGAGCAAGGGGGTGCAGTACCTGTTCAAGAAATACAATGTACCGGTTATCAGCGGGTTTGGCCGGCTGAAGGGCGCCGGCGCCGTGGAGGTGGAGGCAGCCGACGGGACGAAGGAGACATACAGTGCGAAACATATCATTCTTGCTACGGGTGCGAGGTCACGAGAGCTGCCGAACCTCCGGCAGGATGGCAAAAAGATAATAGGCTACCGCGAAGCGATGACACTGCCGTCGCTGCCCGCATCGATGGTGGTTGTTGGCTCGGGAGCCATCGGGAGTGAGTTTGCAGGCTTCTACAGGTCGATGGGCACCGAGGTGACGCTTGTGGAGTTTATGCCGCGGATATTGCCGATAGAGGACGAGGAGGTCTCACGCACGCTGGAGCGCTCGTTCAAAAAGTCGAAGATGAAGATCATGGTCAATTCAACCGTTGAGAAGGTTGACACTGCCGGAGAGAAGTGCATTGTGACCATAAAAACGGCTAAAGGCGAAGAGACTGTTGAGGCGGATGTGGTTCTCTCAGCCGTTGGCATCACGCCGAACATCGAGGGTATCGGCCTTGATGAGGCAGGAGTGAAGACCGACAGAGGAAGGGTAATTGTTGATGAGTTTTACCGCACATCGGTGAGCGGTGTCTATGCTATTGGCGACATCGTTCCCGGTCCCGCGCTGGCGCATGTTGCATCGGCAGAGGCAATAGTCTGTGTGGAGAAAATAGCAGGCAAGAGCCCACATCCGGTTGACTATGCCAATATTCCGGGCTGTACCTATACCACCCCTGAGGTGGCATCGTGCGGGATGACCGAGGAGGCTGCAAAGGCTGCAGGCATTGAGACAAAGACGGGCAAGTTCATGTTCATGGCATCGGGCAAGGCCAGTGCTGCAGGCGCACGCGAGGGATTTGTCAAGCTTGTGTTCAATGCCGCCGACGAAAAGCTTATCGGTGGTCATCTGATAGGGATGAACGTCACAGAGATGATCTCGTCGCTTGTGACAGCCAGGAAGATGGGAGCCACTGCTCATGACCTGATGACAAGCATCCATCCCCATCCGACGATGTCGGAAGGGATCATGGAGGCAGCCGCCGCAGCGCTGGGAGAGGCCATCCACGGATAGCCTTGTAAGTGTAAATACTACCATTAACGCAACCTTTTGACCCTTTTTAACATCAATCTATTGATAAGGCCGTAAATTATTTCTTATCTTTATAACTCGACTAATAACCGGGTTTGGCTAAGGACAAGGATATTATTGACGGCTGTTTATCCGGCAGCAGGCGTGACCAGGAGTTGCTCTACCGGAGGTACTCCCCTAAGCTCTATGCCGTTTGCCTGCAGTATGCGGGTAACACGGAAGAGGCGAGGGATGTGCTTCAGGAGGGTTTTATAAAGATTTTTGAAAACCTGTCGCGCTTCAGCCATGAAGGTTCTTTTGAAGGATGGATGAGGAGGATCATCGTCAACACTGCTCTTGAGCGGTACCGCAGCAGGTATTATCTGAGCAGGGTGGAGGACATTGATGACGTGACAGAGCCGGAAGCAGAGCCTGACACGAATGATTTCGCTGGTCTCGAGGCCTTTGATCTGCTGAACATGATCATGGAGTTGCCGCCGAAATACAGGATGGTCTTTAACCTCTTCGCCATAGAAGGTTATTCCCATAAGGAGATAGGTGAGATGCTTGGTATCTCGGAAGGTACCAGCAAATCGAATCTCTCCAGGGCGAGGGAAATCCTTCAGAAGAAGGTAATGATACTTACGGGTGTCACAAGAAGAATGGCAAATGTTTGAAAGGGAGCCAAATATTGACATAGTATTCCGCAACGGCCTGAAAAACCTTGAGGTTCTGCCGCCTGCAGATGTGTGGGACAACATCCCGCCGATGCCGGTCAGGACATCGCGCCTGCGGATCATCTCCGGCATTGCCGCCGGGGTGGCTGCACTTGTCTCCCTTACTCTTCTGGCGACCTGGTTTGTGCGAAACACCAACAGCCCGGCTCTCTTGTCCGAGGTCACCGTGCCGGGTGAAGCGTTGCAGGGTTCTCAGCTTGATATCATGGAGGCCACTCCCGTTTCAAGAACTGAAGGTGCGCGGGTAGTCCGTTTCGTGACCCCGGAAGCACCCGTGGCTCCTGTCGGAAATGCGGCGCCCGCCTTGACCTCAGAAGAACCTGCAGGGCTGATCGCATCGGCATATATGCCGGAGCAGAGGACGGAGCCGGGCGAACCGGTTATCTTTTCCCGGGACGAGATTACTGTAATAAACTCCGGTCGCTTTGCGGGAGCCGAAGAGGGGATAATGGCCACAATGGCTGAGACCAGTACAGTCCCGGCAGAGAAGCGTTTCCTCGTGGGAGCTTCGATGTCACCTGCGATGGGTTTCTCCCGGACCGGCAATAATCAGAGGCTGGCTGAACTCATCAGCGGCGAGAGATCAAGGCCCGCGTATTCTACCGGGGTGACTGTGGGATACAGAATATCAGACAGGCTGACGATTCAGTCCGGAATTGGGATGGCATCCATCGGGCAGACGATCTCTGATGTCAATGTCTATGCCGGCCTTTCCGATTTTTATGCTGTCAAGAGCAGCTACCTCTACAGTGTTGAGACCGCCTCTGGAACCATCCTTGCAGGTAATACTGATCTCTATCTCACCGACAGCAGGGACAGGGTAGGCACTCTTGTTCAGGGTAACATGGCTGACCCTTCAAAATACGAGCTGACGCAGGTCGGATCGGATATTCAGCAGGTTTTCCGTTATCTCGAGATGCCGGTTGTGCTG
>JAEYZD010000030.1 GCA_023430725.1 Bacteroidota bacterium
GTATGGAGTGCACTTGTTGGCAGGTTGGTGCCGGCAGCCCTCTGGTAGTCTGTCTGATTCTTGCCAACTTCCCATCCAATAAGAGCGCTTACATTGTGTACTCCGCCAAAGGTCTTGTTGTAATTAAGCGTTGTAGAGGCCAGTAACTCATTTATCTTGGTGCTGTTCTCGGTTACTGAACCGCTCACACTGGATCCGCTGAAATGAAGTGCGCTGTAATAGAGATGATCAAAAGTCTGTGTGTTGTCAAATGAGAATATAGACCTGAGAGTAAGCTCGGGAAGTATCTTGATTGTGACAGTCTCCGTTGCAAAAACCCGCTGTGTCTTTGACCAGTTCTCCCACTCATTGTTATAGTAGATTGGGTTGTAGGCATAGCTGCCAAACCTGGCTGTCCAGGGGAGGCCTGTTGCAATGTCGGTCGGCCAGTAAAGGCCCCACAGCAGGTTTCGGCTCTGCAGGAAGTAGTTGTTACCAAGAGCACGTGTATCATTGAATCCCTCCTGGTTGCTCGTAGAGACGTTGATATTGGTGTTCAGCTCGATGAACCGGCCTATCTTCTGCCCGAAGTTCATTCTGCCCGTGATACGGTCATATTCATTTATTACACTTCTGCCAAGATCATTTGTGTATGAAAAAGAGGTATAATAATTGGATGTTTCCGTGCCGCCGCTGACCGAGATGTCATAGGCCTGATAAACAGCGGTGCGGAAAAGTTCGCTTTCCCAGTCGAAGTACTGACCAGCCCGCTCTCCCCCGATAGTCAGAGAGTTGACCGTGTTGTCAGGCGCAGTAAAGGTGTAACCATGCTTGTTAAACCTCTTGTTAAGTTGTGCAAGGGCACCGGTACTTGCCTCTTCATCGGTTGCGCCTTCATAAAGCTTGCCGGCATTCCAGAAGTTCTCATAGTATAGCTCAACCTGCTGCTCAGTGCTGGCAACCTCGAAATTGTCAGTAGCAAAAGAGGGGGTGAACCCTACTGAAGCCTTGAAATTGATAACAGGCTTGCCTGCCTTGCCCTGCTTTGTGGTAATCACAATCACACCGTTCGCAGCCCTTGAACCGTAAAGAGCAGATGCAGCTGCATCCTTCAGAACGGTTATCGACTCAATGTCATTGGGGTTGATTGTATTCATCACGTTGCTCGATGTGTAGATGCCCATCTGTGTGACGTTTCCGGATATTACCGGCACACCGTCGACAACGTACAGGGGCTCGTTCGAAGCATTCATCGAGCCGATCCCGCGTACCCTGATCGAAGAGGCAGAGCCGGCCTGGCCGGAGAGAGTTGTGATCTGAAGACCAGCAATCTTGCCGCCCATCGCGTTTTCAAATGAGAGCGTCGCGACATCCCTGATTGCGTCAGCCTTGACCACGCTCGCAGCGCCGGTAAAGGTGCCCTTCGTGGATGTACCGTAAGCAACAACAATCACCTCATCAAGAGCAAGAGCATCGGTGACCATCTCAACGTTGATAACAGACCTGCCGGAAACCGGAATCTCCTGCGTCTTGTATCCGACATAGCTGAAAACCAGTACAGCATCGGATGCTACATTGCCGAGGCTGTATCTGCCATCAGCATCAGTGTTGGTTCCAACCCCCCGTGATCCCTTGACCAGAACCACGGCATAGGGAATCGGAGAACCATCTTCAGAGGCGGTTACCGTCCCGGTAACACGCGTCTGCGCCATGCCGGCATTGACAAACAATACCGACAGAAAAATGAAGATTAGTTTTTTCATGAAAAAAGGCGTTAGTTAATTAAGGTTTGCTCTCACAAGTTACAAGGAAAATTGATTTTTGTAAAAAAAATTTGTATTACATCATACTGTTTAAGAGCATGCGGCAAAATAAGCCGGTTTAATAACCTGTGAGGCTCATTAATTGCAGAAATCAGAACTTGCTGACAGTCAGGGGCACCAACCTGATCACAGAAAATCCGGCAAAAATATATGTATTACATATTATCCGCGAAGGTTGATTTTCGACCAGCCCCATCGGAAAATCTGAAATGTTTTGATAGATTTACTCTCTGTTTACCGTTAATTATCCTCAAAACTTAACCAGCCATGAGACTTTTAAAAGCACTTTTGCCCCTGATATTAATAATTTCAGGTTGCTCAACCCCTGAAGTCTATGATGTTCTGATCAGAAACGGAAATATCGCTGACGGATCCGGTACCGGAATATTCAAGGGGGATATTGGTATTATGTCTGACAGTATTGCAGCCATCGGCGACCTGAGAAAAGCCCGCGGTAAAACCGAGATTGATGCTGAAGGAATGACTGTTGCGCCGGGATTCATAAACATGCTCAGCTGGTCAGTGGAGTCACTGATAGAGGACGGCAGGTCGCTCGGTGACATCCGCCAGGGAGTGACCCTCGAGGTGCTGGGCGAGGGTGATTCATGGGGCCCGTGGAGCGAGAGCATGAAACAGGAGATGAAGGCATCGCAGGGCGATATTAAATACGATATCGAATGGACGACTCTTGGTGAATACCTCGATTACCTCGAAAAGAGAGGCGTCTCAACGAACATTGCCTCATTTGTGGGCACCTCAACTCTGAGAATACATGTTGTCGGTTATGACGACCGGCAGCCCACCACCGCAGAAATGGACTCGATGAAGCTGCTTGTCAGACAGGCAATGGAAGAGGGGGCCATTGGGGTCAGCTCAGCCCTGGAATATATCCCAGCCAGCTTCGCATCGACTGACGAGCTGGCAGAACTGTGCAGTATTGCAAAAGAGTATGACGGCATGTATATCTCACATATCAGAAATGAGGACGAAACCTTCCTCGAGTCAATTGACGACTTCCTGAAGATACCCTCAGCCACCGGAATCAGGGCGGAGATATATCACCTGAAACAGGTCGGCCGCACAAACTGGCACAAACTGGACGGCGCGATTGCCAAAATAGACTCGGCACGGGCAGCAGGACTGCAGATCACCGCCGACATGTACAACTACCCGGCAAGCTCGACAGGGCTCGGGATACTGATGCCCGAATGGGTGCAGGAGGGCGGTTTTGAAAAATGGGTGACCAGGCTGAAGGATCCTGAAGTCAGGAAGGTGGTTGGAGACGAGATTATCAAGACAATCCTGAGAAAACAGGGTACACCCGAAAAGGTGCTTGTAATTGGGTTCAACACCGATTCGCTGAAATACCTCCAGGGAAAGACACTTGCGGAGATTGCTGCCATAAGAGGCAAATCGCCTGAAGAGACTGTGATGGATCTTGTCATTGATGACAACAGCAATGTTGACGGGGTTTTCTTTTCAATGTCTGAAGACAACCTGCGGAAGCAGATTGCCCAGCCCTGGATGATGTTCGGGTCAGACGGCAAGTCGATGGCCCCTGAGGGCGTTTTCCTGAAATCAGCCACCCACCCCCGTGCATATGGCAACTTTGCCCGTCTCCTTGGCAAATATGTGCGAGATGAGCAGGTCATAACCCTTGAGGAGGCTGTACGCAGACTCACATCACTACCGGCTACTACAATGAAGATTGCCAGACGCGGAGCGCTAAGGGAAGGTTATTATGCCGACGTTGTGGTATTTGACCCGGCTAAGATACAGGATCACTCTACGTTTGAGGATCCGCACCAGCTGTCAGCAGGAATGTCTCATGTCTTTGTAAACGGTGTGCAGGTCCTCCATGACGGAGAACACACAGGAGCCACCCCCGGAAGAGTTGTGCGAGGGCCCGGTTATCTTAAATGATTTCTTATTTCTTCCTGAAAATCAAGTTGAACAGGAAGAGAATGATTATGGCGCCAATGGCTCCGGTCAGTATTGCTCCGATCCATCCGCCACCCAGAGTAACACCCAGTTTGCCAAGAAGCCAATACCCGATCGGCGCTCCGATTATCCCCACAAGGATATTGCCAAGAAGACCCAGGCCGCTGCCCTTGTAGATCAGGCTGCCCAGCCATCCGGCTGCGGCTCCGATGAGAAGAGTGACAAGAATTTCCATCTCTTTCATATTTTAGGTTTGTACTAAAAGGAATGAGCAATGTACTAAATAAGTTTTATAAATCCCTCTTCAAAGGATAAAAAGCCATTCCAGCCGGTTTTTCCTCATCACTGACCACCCTGAACCTGACGGGATCAGCCAGCAGCTCAGGCATCATCGCCGGCCTGCCGTCAAGCAGAACCTGCGCGTTCATCAGCCTTATTCCATGACTGTAATCGACATACCACCAGATGTGTCCGCTGTAGACCGGCTGAATGGGGGTGCCGTCAGGCCTGTGCCAGCCATATATCACAACCCTGTCAGGCCGCTCCGCAATGCGGGAGGAGACAATAACATCCTTCTTTATTCCCGCAACCAGTTGCCCGTGCCCGGCTCCCGCCTCAGACAGCTGCTTTTCTATCTGTCTGTTGTGCTCCTCAAATTTCGCCACAAGCTCATTCGCATTACCTACCGGTTTGTAAAAGAAAGGTTCAAGCTTCGCCTCAGCCTCCGACCATACATTGTCACTCAGCTTTGCCGTCAGCAGTGAAGTCCCGAACAGGTCCGCCAGCCGCTGGGCAGTACCGGGAGTCATTGGAATACGGCAGAAATCGGCATCACTTCCAATAGCCAGGTAATCAGGCATCACCTCATACTCCAGGGTGTGCGGCACCCCGTTCAGATCATCGAAAACACCCCTCAGCACTACCGTCTCGCGCAGGAACCCGGGAATATTGCCGTTCGCCACAGCCAGGTATATTTCCTCCTCCCTTTCATTAATCGGGAGGTCAGCGATCCTGCTCATGAAAGCCTGGCCGGTCTCAGCCTGCGGATCTCGCTCCGGGATGTTGAGCCGCCTGATTGGCACAATTACAGTATCTGAAATGTAATCGCCGTATGACCTTTCTCCAAAATACCGGTAACCTTTCTGCTCCATCTTTGTTCCACTCATCATGCTGTGGATAAACCCATTGTACTCCACCTGATGAGTATGATATATCTTTCCTACCGGATTTGGCTTTAAGATGAATTCTATGCTGCGGTCACGTGAAGAATACCAGATCAGAGAATCACGCTCCCGCCTCTTCAGCCTGAATGACCGGGAAAGGTAATCACGCATTACACCGCTCCGGTACCATGTTCCCCCGGTGGGAGAAACCAGCGGCTTGCCGTTGTAGATAACCACGCTGTCATTATAGGCCAGGGTGCAGAGATGCCTGTTTTTCCCCGACTGCAGCCAGGTGACAATCTTCGGTCCGTACCGGTCATCCTCCCATCCGTAATTGCTGTCGAGGAAGGCTATACGCACCACATGATCCGGTATCCTTTCATGGGCATCCAGATAGTTGAATATGAATCTCCCTCCTCCGCTGTGGCCGTTCAGCACCAGTTCCGGCCTCCACGGGGCAAAAATGGCCGTGATCTCTTCAACGGTTCTCTTAACCTGTTCCTCAGGGCCGGAAGTACCGGTGCTCCATGCAGGCCAGCTTTTCCTGTTATTCTCAAGATAAGCAACCACCACAGTCCTGTCAGTTATCACCTTCCGCAGGAAACGGGTCTGTGCACCGATATGCTGAATGTCATAGTGCCAGTCATCCCCCTCCTGCAGTCTCTTCCCGAAAGTCTGTTCAATTGTGTTGCCGTTGGGCAGAGCATAGATTACAAGCAACACGCGGTCACCGCTTTCGAAGCCGTATAGAGGCGCATTTATCAGCACCCTGGTGCCTGCAGCAGGGTTTTCAATCACAGTCTGCTGCTCGTTAAAAAGGGCTGATTGCCTGAATCCCGGAAGAGGCTGGGCAGCGCCTGAAACTGTGACTGCTGCCAGGGCGGCCCGGGTCAGTAGCCATTTCATCATTTGCACAAACCGTTTATATACTCCTCGAGCATCGTATATCCGGAATCTGAGACCTTGTTCCTGTCCGAAGCATCGGAAGCATTCAATCCTTTTTTAAACTCCCAGGCATCCGGCATCCCGTCTCCGTCACTGTCACTCTGCACGTCATAGGTTCGCAGCAACGGCCACGCACCCACGCTGTTCTGTGAATCGATGATGCCGGTCCCTGCCCCGTACGAGTCGCCTGACGCACAACGGCCGGTACGGGTCTCATCAATTATCCTCACGTCAACGGGGTCCCTTCGTGGCAGGCTAGCCCCTGCATGCCTGAGCACATCGCTGAAGGCCCACCGGGCTGAAGTTGTCCTTACAGCTGCAACAGGGAACGGTTCATCTGCCCTTATGGCCGGGTTGCCCGCATGATCACCCTGAACCCCTCCGTTCCAGTTGTCCTTCGAGATCTTCCTGCTGCCTTCGACGCGGTTTCCGCTGACATGCCATCCGGCCAGGGTGTCCCAGGGCTCCACAATGCGGCTGATTACGTCCTTCCTGGTCGCAGGTCCCGGCCTGTAGTAGTTATTTACGATGTTCTGCTGCCCCATCTCACCGCCGTATGAGCTGTTGAAGCCCCAGTTGAAGACGACATTGTTCCGGAAATCAACCAGCTCGGTTTCACGCGTATCAGTGTGATACCGTGCACCGCAGAAACGTGGCAGACGGCTTGTATGGCTTGCAAGAAGGTTATGGTGAAACGAGGCCCCCTTGCCTCCCCAAATGCCCCCGTAGCCATGCTCTCCCTTTGGATGGCCGGCATTATAGAGACTCTCGGAGATTATGCACCATTGCAGGGTGAAGTTCTCATTGTCGTAGAACGAACCAGCCTCATCAACCGACCAGCTCATCGAGCAATGGTCTATGATTATATTCTTTTGTCTTATACAGGAGATGGCATCCTTTGGTTCCTCGCCGGGAAACTCGTTTCCGCACCTGAATCTTATATGCCGAATTATGACGTTGTCAGACTCGACGGATACAGTCTCACCGCTGATACATATGCCGTCACCCGGTGCAGTCTGCCCGGCAATTGTCACATCACCCTTCGAGATATTCAGTCTTCGCTTGAGCTCTATGGTTCCCGAAACCGCAAAGACCACCGTCTTCGGGCCGGGCTTGTTCAGCGCCCACCGAAGGGAACCTTCAGCAGGCTTGACAACCGAGTCAGTGAGGTTTGTAACGGTATAAACCGCCCCTCCCCTGCCCCCTGTGACGTAACGGCCGAACCCCTCAGCTCCGGGGAATGCCGGCAACTGCGCCTCTGCCGCCATCGCGGCCGTAAGAAATAATAAAACTGACAATATCCTCCTCATCTGACTTTCATTACACTGACATCACCGTCAGCCGTTACGGTCTCCACCGTTATGTTTTCATTCCTGTCACCGCGTGTTTCAACCAGACCCTCAGCTCCGTCAGCGGCCTCAAATCCTGAAACAGACACATCCCTGCTGTTCAGGAAGAAGAGTACGGGCCGGTTTTTCGTAACCAGCCTTATATTCTTGATTGTCAATCCCTTTGTGTCAATGCACGCAATACCGTTATCAGCAGTCATGTCGATGTTCTCCATCGTTACGTTCTCAAGGTTGAGTTCAGGCAGTCCCTGGAGGTAGATTGCCTGATCCGCCCCCCTGCAAGTTATGTTTTTCATCGATATGTTTTTGAACTGCGGAGTCTCAACCGTGACCGGGGGTATCTCGCCGACAGTTGTCTCGACGTTTTTTCCTTCCGCCAGCATCTCCGAGACCGAAAGGCCGCCGTAATACAGGTTAAACGAGATTGCCTGGGTGGGAATATCGGTCATCAGGATGTCATTGAACCAGATATTCTCAACCACTCCGCCCCTGCCGCGGTTGCTCTTGAAGCGGATCCCCACGTCGGTGCCCATGAAGGTGCATCCGGCAACGGAGACATTCCTGACGCCGCCCGACATCTCGCTGCCGATTGTCACTCCGCCGTGGCCGTGATAGACAATACAGTTCCTTATCACAAGGTTCTCAGTTGGTATTCCTCTCTTCCTGCCATCCTCGTTCTTGCCTGATTTTATGCAGATTGCATCATCGCCCACGTCAAAATTGCAGTCATGGAGCAGGGTGTTCCGGCAAGACTCGATGTCTATTCCGTCTCCGTTCTGCGAATACCACGGATTCCTGACTGTGATATTCCTGACTGTCAGGTCCTCGCACATCAGGGGATGGATGCACCATGCCGGAGAGTTCTGAAAAACCGGTCCGTCAAACAGTATCTTTTTGCACTCAACGAGGCTGACCATCACCGGGCGGAGAAAGTCCCTCATCCACTCATATGCCCCGATGCCGCCCTCCAGGGGTTCCGGCACGTTCATCTCGCTCTGTTCAATTGCCTTGCCGTATGCTTCGGAGGGATACCAGGTTTTACCATCGTCGCTCAGACTGCCTCCGGAATCGAGCAGTTCCTTCCACATTGGCGGCGGGACCTTCTCACGCTTGACATGTCTCCAGGCGTGACCGCTGCCGTCCCATACACCGCTTCCCGTGAAGGCTATATTCTCAAGTCCCTTCCCATAAATGGGAGAGATGCACCTGACGGTGTTGTATCCTTCGAAGCTTGTCTCAATCAGCGGATAGAGGCTTTTATCAGGGCTGAAAATAATCAGTGCTCCTTCCCCGGCGTGCAGCCTGAGATTGCTCTTCAGCATTACCGGGCCTGTGAGCCATATCCCGCGGGGTATGACAACCGTTCCGCCCCCTTTTGCCGAGACTGCATCTATCGCTTTGCGGAAGGCTTCCGTGTTAAGTGTGACACCGTCACCGACCGCTCCGAAATCGGTTATTGAAACCGAATTGTTGGGTATCTGCGGCTCCGTTACCTGGGGCATGGCAAACTCAACATCCCGGTAGATTTCGCCGGCAGGAGCAGTGACAGCCTGCTGTAACGAGGGCACCGGGGACGCAGGTGTCACAGGCAGTGCCGAGCTGCCAGACTTCGCCATCCCTGCCCTGAATCCCTTCATTGCAGTGAAGATCAGTTGTGCCATTGCGGTGGCACCAGCCGGTTGAAAATGGGTGTTGTCCCTGCTGCCGTCAGGGTAACCCTCATAGATTCCGGGAGGGAAATTCATGAAATAGGTCATAGAGACATAGTCCTGCCCCTTCGCGGTGAAAAACTCCATGCTCAGCTCCGTCAGGTCAACCAGGTGAGCTCCTGTTTCCGATGCAACCTCTCTCATGGCTGCCGGGTAGTCACCGTGCGTATTGCCCAGCCGGCCCTCCTTCCACGGATAGTTGCGTGCAACCGGGGTGACAAGGATCGGGATGGCCCCCTTCTCGCGTGTCTGTTTTACATACAGCCTGAGAAACTCCTTATATCCGGTCAGCGAGGTGTAACGCTCACCCTTGTTCACCGATGCATCATTATGTCCGAACTGTATCAGCACCAGGTCTCCGGGACTGATCTGACTGTGAATCTCTGACCACCGCCCCTCCTCGAAGAATGAGCGGGTGCTGCGTCCGCCCCTGGCCCTGTCATCAACCACCGCACTGTCACTCCTTACAAGGTGCCTGATCAGTCTGAGCGAATCAGATGCCATGAACGACTGAAATACCTGGCCCCATCCCATGATAGGATACCGCTTCACGCCATAGTCCTTTTCAAGGGAGTAATCGGCCACCGTCGAGTCTCCGATCAGCCACACCTTTGTGATCTTGCCTTTTTTCCCCTTCACCTTCTGGTATTCAACAGTGCTTCCGGCTGTAAATGCCGACAGAATGACCGTCAGAATAACCATCGTCAGAATCCTGCTCGCTCTCATAAATCGTCTTTTATTGTAATCGTAAAGCTCCTGAGGTCAATACAACCTGCATCATTTGTAACCCCGTCACGCAGGGCGAAGAAGCCCATTTTTGCTCCTATCCACATCCCCTGCCTGGCCGCAAACGGTTCTCCCGCCTCCCGGTAGCCCTTTTCATCGAAGCTGTAGCTGAAGCTGCACATTGCACCTGTATCCACGGTGAGCCTGAGGAAAAGTTCACCGGAATGAACCTCCTCTGCCATTATCACCTCCTCAGGAGCACCGTCGTCAGCGTCCGAGCACCTCACCACTCTCAGCATGAGCCTGCCCTCCTCTCTTCGTATAGAAATATAGCTGTAATCGCGACCCATGACCACCATTCCGGTTTCCTCGCCGTCAGACCGGAGGGTGCATCTGACTGATGCCGTGGCAGTGAACGTCTCAGCGGGCAGTTTTCGCAGCAGGAGGTTCGGAACCTCCCAGAGGTTTATCATGCTGTCTGGCCGGGGCAAGCAGTTCAGCCTGTAAAATCCGTATGCTTCCGACGGGAATCCCCAGGCGGATGAAGGGTTGGCATGCCACTGCCAGTCCGGGGGGAGGGCTGCCTCCTGAAACTCTTCCGTGGTCATGGCAAAATCCGGCTGAACGGCACTTCCGCCGAAGGGTGAAACGAATGAGACAACAGGCTCCCCCGTGCCGTCACCGTCCTCATCATTGCCTATCACCGGCCAGTCGTCAACCCACTCCATGGGCTGGAGGTGAACGATCCTGCCGTATGCACCCCTGTCCTGGAAATGGATGAACCAATCCTCCCCGGTGCCGGCAGTCACCCAGGCTCCCTGGTGCGGGCCGTTGACGGAGGTGTTTCCCTGGTGCATCACCTTCCTGACCTCGTAGGGTCCGAACACACTTTTCGATCTCAGCGCCAGCTGCCACCCATGAGTCACCCCTCCCGCAGGAGCAAAAATATAGTACCACCCGTTCCGTTTGTAGAACTTCGGCCCTTCGACGGTCGGGTTATCATCATGACCGTCAAAAACCATGACAGGATCACCGGTTACGCCTGTGCCGTCAGGCTTCATCCGTATGACCATCAGCACGCTCTTGACACCGGCCCGGCTGCCGGCAAAGGCGTAAGCCAGGTAAGCGCTCCCGTCATCATCCCAGAGCGGAGCGGGATCAATCAGTCCGCGCCCCTCCAATACGGTTACCGGATCACTCCATGGCCCCGCGGGGTCAGAAGCCCTGATCATGAAGATACCATGGTCAGGATCAGGGTAAAAGATATAAAACTCACCGTTGTGTATCCTGATGCACGGCGCCCAGACCCCGCCGCCATGCCTTACTGATGAGTAATACGCCGCCGGTTCCAGCCTGTCAAGGGCATACCCG
Source organism: Bacteroidota bacterium (assembly GCA_023430725.1). Lineage (GTDB taxonomy): Bacteria > Bacteroidota > Bacteroidia > Bacteroidales > VadinHA17 > SR-FBR-E99. Next base: position 11,007 of record JAEYZD010000030.1, read on the forward strand.
ATGAGCTGCCAGCTGACAAGGTCGGTTGAATGCAGCAGGGGTAGCCCGGGCACGCAGTTGAATGATGAGGCAACCATGTAGTAATCATCTCCTGACCTTACAACATCCGGATCCGAGTAATCAGAATGAATCACCGGATTTGTGAAAACAGCATCCTGATGTGTCCCTCTCTGAGCACAACCGCTCAGCATAATGATACATGAAACGATAGACGTGATATGATATCTTATGATCTTCATCGGTGGTTTTTCACTTCGCAACAACGATTCTCCGGCTAAATCACCCCCGGGACCGGGAAGAGTTCCCGGTCCTCAGGGACAATTTCCTGAATTAACCCAAATCCAATCGCAATCTGTTAAATCTTCCGGCGCGGGCCTCTCTCTGTGCCGGTTACTCTGTCCCCCCTGTTAATCCTTCCAGCGAGGGTCTCCGGCAGTGAGCACTCCTGCAAAGTTACCGTCGAGGAATGTGAAGTCACCTCCAGCAGGATCAGTCCAGAGTCCGGTAGAAGCTCCACTGTAGGCGGTCATGAACTGCTTAACGGGTGCCGTTGTGCCGTCATAGAAATCAGTCGTGAAATATGATCCGGCTATCGTCAGAGTCATGGAACCCGGCCTGATCCCGTTTGCCCTGTCAACAGTCTGTCCGAAAATGCAGTCAGTGACGGCAATAGTACCCGTTGATGTATTGCTTGTGCCGAAGTCGATGAAGTACCTCGAAGAGGCGGCATCCATTGTCGTTTCATTGAAGGTACAGTTATCCACCACAACACTCTGGCATCCTGCACCGCTTCCGTAGTTGATGATGCCACCCCTTATCCTATAGATCGTGCTGTTGACGAATTTGATATTGATGAAATTCCCGGTTGCAGCGCCGTTCAGCACTCCGTAGTGGCTGTCGAAGGCGAAGTCGTACATGATACAGTTCATAATCTCCACATTGTTTATCACCTGCCCTGCTGCATTTCCGCGAAGGCGGATGAGGCTTCGGCCTGAATTCCTCAGGATGCAGTTGCGGAATTTGATTGCCCCGATTGCAAATGCATCAAGCTCCTGGTCAATCAGGCCCCTGTGTTTCGTGGCTCCGTCATCATAGGCAAAGCTCATATCCACATTTTCAAAGACAAGAGAGTCCGAGAGGGTCATCGCGGTTCCTATGTCAAACATATGGTTCCCTCCGCCTGTCACAAGGTAGACCTTTGGCAGGTCATCAGGCAGGATGCCGCGTATTTTCGTGCTGGTCCTGACAGTATCAACCTCAGACAGAGGATATGAAGCTCCGTTTACCAGCAGTATCACACCGCCCGAGGGGAGTGCATCCAGCGCCGCCTTAAGGTCGCCACCCGGATCCACGAGTACGTCGCCTTCGATAATAACGCTGGTCCGGCCTCTGACAAAGTTGCCGTTCATCAGGCGTACCTCATACACCCCGTTGGGCAGCCCTGTCACCTGTCTGCCGCCCAGTGCCAGATCTTCCGCACTGAGTACATATGGAAGCTGTGTACCTCCGTTTACAAACAGAAGCGATGTGGCTGTTGCCCCCGGCTCCCACTGCACGATGCACGCATTCATTGCCGACATGTAGGTGTCAAATCCGTTAAAGAGATTTTCCGGATCGGTCCTGAATGATGCCAGTGACCATTTGGACTCTTCAACACCCTGCTCAGAGCTGACAGCCTTGATTCTTGCCCAGAACTGCGTGTCGCCGGCAGGCAGTACATAGGTGAATGTGACCAGATTTTCTGCTGTGGCAGGAACCTCGGCAGAATGCACCAGGCCAACAGGAGCGGTCTCACCGTCATAAATCTCCAGCAGGTACTTCTCCGCGTTTTTTACCGCTGACCATGTGAGAGTGACAGTCCTTGTATTGCTTATGACTGCTTCAAGACCAACCGGTGAAAAAACCCTGCTGAATTCAAGCTCCTCCACCACCGGGTCAATCTCTTCCTTGCATCCTGAGAAAACCAGGGAAGCAATCAGCCCGGCAAACAATCCTGTATATATAATTATCTTCTTCATAGATAGCGCTTTAGTTGGTTTAATAGCCATAATCGTTTTTCAGCGTGCCATTGCTGGCATCGATGAACACCTGCCATATCGGCCAGAACTGGTTCTGGTCCGGGCTGTTCGTAAAGAGCGAGTTGATCTTCGTCGTTCCCAGCTTGTCAGGGCTTACATAGACTGTGTTAAAGGTATAGTCAGCCGATCTGTCCTCAGTTTCTCCCCTGTTCAGTCCGTAGAACTGGAGTGACTCGCCGTCAGCCGCATAGCGATAGTAGATTTTCTCAGGCACATCGGCATAGCTCCCCACGCGATTGCTGAGGTTGGTCATTTTTGCCAGCGCCTCAGTCATCTGTGTTCCCAGCATATTCCAGCGGATAAGTGCAGCCTTTCGTTCCATCTCACCGCAGAATTCGAATGCATGTTCGTTCACGATGGCACTGAACATCTGCTCCTTCGTGGTGATTGCATTCAGGTAAGCATCCACCTTTGCGGGATGGTCTGCAGGGGCAAACGCCCTCTGCCGTACCTGTTTCAGGTAATCCTTTGCCGGCCCCAGGTTGCCCAGTTCGTTCTGGATCTCGGCAGCCATCAGAAGCACCTCTGCATAGCGCATGTAGATCTCATTGAGCCCGTCATCGTTTGTGGAGGTGACATACCTTTTCATCCACTCATACCTGAGCTTCCCGAAATACCACAGGGATACGCCATTGCCTGTATTGATTGTCTGTTTTGACACCTTGTTTGTGGCTGTTCCCCATGAGTAAGGTACGCAGGTGACATCACGGCGGGTATCCTTCACATCATAGTCATAGAATACATGAGGCAGCGGTCCGTAGTCACCGCCACGGGGCTGTTCGGTATACTGGTCGGCGCTTGCGTGTCGCACAGCGAAGGTAAATGCCATTCGGCCGCGGCCGTCAGCAAAGGGTATCTCCCATAGTGACTCACCGCCTGCGCTGATGTTCTCTTCACACACCTTTCTCCAGAATCCCTCGAAACTGCTCTCAAGGGAAGCCTTCCCGCTGGTTATTACGTCAATACATTCCTGCATGGCAACAGGGTAAAGGGTTGATACTGACAGGTCCGGATCATTGCTCCTTCTGAGGCCGTCAGGATACTGTGAATAGCCTGCTGCTGCCATGCAGATGCGGGCACGGAAAGCCTTTACAAAGGCCCTGTTGATTCCCTCGGTGGTTGTTGTCCTTGCGTTCTCATTGGGCCAGCCAACAAGTTCCGAAGCCTCCTCCAGGTCAGCAATCAGCTGCTTGTAGATCACATCACGGCTGCTCTTTGGAAGGTACATCGTCTCTGAGGAGATAGGTTCAAACCTTGCAACCACATCACCCCAGGCCTTTACAAGATCAGCATAATAGAAGGCCCTGAGCGTCAGCGCCTCCCCGAGCAGCTGTCCCATCTCGTTACCCGGCGCAGGATTGCCGTAGGTCCGTAACCCCCTGATACATATGTTAGCCCGCTCAATACCTGAGTACATCTGTGCCCAGGCATTGTTCGCCGTGTTCATGTCAGTGTTGATTGCTGAATTGACATATCTCGAGAGGTCAGATCTCGCACCTGCAGTCTGGGAGTTGTTAAACCATTCGATGTCAGTGTTCGCACCGTAATGTGTCAGGTAACGCCCCCTGTATGAGTTGGTCTGGCCTATCGGCTCCTTGATACCGTCAATTGCCGAGGCTGCAAGGGTGGGATTTGAGAAGATAAGCGACTCGTCCAGCGTTGACTGGGAGGGAGCCTCCAGAAAATTCTCACACGACACGAACAGTCCGGTAAAAACGATACTAATAATGATATATATGAACTTTTTCATAGTCATCTCTTTTATCAGATTAAAAAGTCAGGTTCACACCAAACAACAGCTGCCTGCTTTTTGGATAAGCCGAGTAATCAAGTCCCGGGGTAAGAACTGTATTCCTCCTCGAAGAGACCTCAGGATCAAATCCCGAGTAGTTCGTCAGCACAAATACGTTCTGTCCTGATACATAGAATCTGAGTCGCTGTATGTGCAGCCTTGAAGATATGATTTCAGGAACTGAGTATCCAAGGGTCAGCGTATTGAGCCTGAGGAATGAGCCGTCTTCCACTGCCCAGTCACTGAACACATGCCTTGTCATGAATGGTGACCACATTGTTGTTGATGCGTTCATCGATGCCAGTGTGGCAGGGTCATTCACAAGCTCACCGGTAGCCGGGTCAAGGTTGGTCCATCTCTTCCCTTCTGCCATGACGTCAATCAGGTTGCGGAAAGGATATCTTGATGTGGTGTACTCAATCTTGTTGGCGTTATAAATATCGTTCCCGAAACTCCAGTTGAAAAGGGCTGCCACATCAAAACCGTAGAAGTATCCCTCAATATTGAAACCACCGGTATGTTTCGGATTTGCATTTCCTATCACCGTGCCGTCGGCCACAGTCACAATTTTGTCTCCCGAGAGGTCCTTCAGCTTGAGGCTGCCCGGGCGGATTGTTCCGACTACATTCGAACAGTCGACAACACCTTCCTTGAGTACCCATGCATCCTCTTCAGCATCATAACCACTGAAGTCCGTAACCTCGTAACGGCCGTCATTCAGATAGCCGAACATCTGTCCGACCGATCCGCCAAGGGCTATCCAGTAGTCATTGCCGATTTCTGTCGATGCCCAGCTAGTGTTCTGACCAAAGTCGTTCATGACGCCCAGTGAAAGGATCTTGTTCTTATTGAACCCGATGTTGAATCCTAAGCTCAGACCATATTTCTTCTCGCTCAGGGCAACCACGTTAAGTTCGATCTCAAGCCCCTTGTTTTCGGTTTCACCCATATTCCTGTACTGGGTATTGTAGCCGGTACCCGATACCGGGAACTCAATCAGAAGATCCTTTGTGTTGTTGCGATACAGCTCGATGCTTCCGTTTATACGGCTGTCAAATAACCCGAAGTCAAGTCCCAGGTTCCTGGTAAAGGTTGTTTCCCACTTCAGGTCAGGGTTGGCCATGGTTACCGAGGGAGCCCAGAACGAAGCAAAGCCGTTTATCCAGGAGGTGGTGCGGGCTTCAAATATCTGTGCAATCTGGTTTGCGGGGATGTTATTGTTGCCTGCTGTACCAAAACTAAACCTCAGCTTAAGGTTGTTGACGGTGCCGGAGATCCCCTTCATGAAATTCTCTTCGGAGATCCTCCATGCTACTGCAGCCGACGGGAAGTAGCCCCAGCGGTTTACTGCAGAGAATTTGCTTGAGCCGTCAGCACGGTAGGTTGCCGAGACAAGGTATCTGCCCTTGTAGTCATACATTACCCTTCCGAAGAATGAGAGCAACTTGTCATCAGGATTGTATGTATTTGTATAGCTGTTTGAGTAACCCTGGCTTACAAGCTTATAGGCTTCGGGACCGGTGAAAAAGCCGGGGAACCCCCATACCTGGTTAAACACTGTATTTGTCTTCATCACAAGAACCTCCTGGCCGGCAAGCAGTTTTAGTGAATGGCCCGAATCACCGAAGAGGTCCCCGAAGTCATAATTGAGAGTGTTTGTGCTCCTGATGCCGTTGCCCTTCCTTTCATAAGACTCCAGGGCGGGTTTGTTCTGATAATCAGCCGTTGGAGTATTCCTGACATAGTATGTCGTCAGTCCGTAGAAGCGATCGTCATTGTTTACATAGGTGTCAAGGCCGGCCTCCGTACGGAAGACCAGTCCGTTGACAATTTCCCACGAAAAACTGCCGCCGAGATTGAATCTCTTCCTGAGCTGCTGACGGTCATTGTCCCTGACGTTGTCAAGGGGATTGGTCATGCTGGCAGAAAGGTCTGTGTCATCAAAGTCACCAACAGAGTTGAACGGTATGGGAACAAAGAGCATCGTCTGCTTGACCCTCGCGTCATTGGGTGTGGCGCCGCCCTGATCAGTGGCACCGGCCCCCAGAATCTCCATGTCCGAATAGCGGACTGAAAATGAAAGCTCAACCTTTTCTCCGGCTTTATGATCAAGCTTGAGTGAAAGGTTGTCACGCTTATAGTCCGAGGCAAGCATGATCTCATTGCTCCTGATTCCGGCATAAGAAACTGAATACCTGAACTTGTCACTTCCGCCCGAAACGGTCAGATCATGATTGAACACCTTCCCGATATGTCCGAAGACCTGGTTGAACCAGTCTGTCGACGGCTGGCCGGCATAGAGATCAATATCCTGGTAGTTGCCGAAATAACGTTCATAGTTGGAAACGTCATCATCCAGCAGGGCATATTCGTACTGCCACCTCATGTAGTCCTCAACCGATATTGTATTGAGACGGGAAGCCACCTTCTTGAAACCGTAGTAGGCATTGTAATTCACCCTTGGTTTACCTTCTTCGCCACCCTTGGTTGTGATTATAATAACCCCGTTTGCACCGCGGGCCCCGTAGATGGCTGTCGAGGAGGCATCCTTCAGTACATCGATTGACTGGATCGTTGATGGGGGAATGTCTGTGATGCTGTTGACCGGGAAACCGTCAACGATGAAGAGCGGTGAGTTGCTCTGGGTGATTGAACCGCCGCCTCTGACACGTATGTTGATCTCGGCGTCGGGCGAGCCCTCCGTCGTAACAATCTGGACTCCGGCCATCTTCCCGGTGAGTGCCTCTGCGGCTGTGGAGACCGGTACCCTGGCAAGTTCCTCTCCCTGAACCGATACTACCGAGCCGGTTACATCCCTTTTCCGGACAGTGCCGTAACCGATGACAACCACATCCTCCAGCATACTGCTCTTGGGAGCAATTGTGACATCAACCGTTGTTCTGCCACTCACAGGCTCCTCAACCGGATCATATCCCACGTATGAGAATACAAGAATGGCATCTGGCGGACAGTCAGCAACCGTATAATTGCCGTCAAGGTCAGTGGCCACACCGCGGGTTGTACCCTTGATGACCACGTTCAGTCCAATCATAGCCTCTCCCGTCGCGGCATCGGTGACCTTTCCCCTCACGGTTAAATTCTGTGAGAACAGAGTCAGGGTGAATGCCGTCATGACAAGGATCAGCATAACCCTCAGCCCGCTGTTGCTTCGGCCGGGGTATCTTCTGAATGCATCAATAGATTTTGTCATAGACAAGTTGATTAGGTTTTTTTTATATGCTTTAAGACTTAATTTCAACAGTGCATATGGGTGCATGGTTATAAAGTTAAGAAGAAAAAACTACTGATAATCCTCATATCCGATTAGTCCACATTTTCGATCAAATTTTATACTATTTTTCACTAACTTGGCAACTTTACCTGACTAACCTGATCCTGAGACATGAGTGAAGAGATCCTGCGGGCCATGATGGAGCTGTTTGCCCTGATTGTCAAGCAGGACGGCGGCATGCTTCAGCGCGAGCGCGATTTCGTTTCAGCCTTCCTGTCCAAACAGCTTCCGCATCAGAGCGCCGATGAATTCATGCATATCTTCCTGACTGAGGCAGGGCCCCTGCAGACGAAGGAGGAGATTGACACGCGTGAATCTCCATCAGTCAGGGATTCAATCAGGATTCTGAACAATTGCAGGAAAATCAACAGGACACTCTCCCAGGAACAGAGGGTCATTGTGCTGATGCGCTGCTTCGAGCTGATAGAATCCGGAAAGCAGTATACACCCCAGCGCATGAACATTATAAATACAATCGCCGAGGTGTTCAGGGTTTCCCGTGAGGAATTCGGAAACATGATGCAGTTCGTGAGGGAGGAGGACCGGAGCGGATTCACTGACCGGTCTATGCTCCTGATTGAGACCGGCACCTCACCTGAGACGGATCAGACTTGCAGCAGTTTCGTCGTCTTCCTGAAAGTTGAAAGTGTAAATCTTTACTTCCTTAAATGCTTCTGCGGGGGGACCACTCTCCTTAACGGACTGCCTGTCCTGTGCCGCAAGATCTATCTTTTTGCCCCCGGAAGCTCAGTGCAGGCACCTCCTGCTCCAAATATCTATTTCAGTGACATCACATCCCACTTCGCCGCAGTAAGTGATACCCACCGAATCTCCTTCATTGCTGACGCGATCAATTACAGGTTCCCTGACGGCACACCAGCAATCAGCGATGTAAGCTTCGCCGCCTGTGACGGGATGCTGATCGGGATCATGGGTTCAAGCGGCTCGGGAAAGACAACTCTCCTGAACCTGCTCACAGGTCTGACCAAACCGCAGAAAGGCGGGGTCAGGATAAACGGGATATCAATCCACTCAGGTGACAGGAGCCTCGACGGGGTGGTCGGATACGTTCCGCAGGATGACCTCCTTGTTGAAGAGCTGACTGTGTTTGAGAACCTGTGGTATGCTGCCTCCTTCTGCTTCGCGGGAAAAACCAGGGCGGAAATGACCGAATTAGTTAACCGTTCCCTTCACAGCCTCGGGCTGTACGAAAAGCGTAACTACAGGGTAGGATCTCCGATGAATAAGGTCATCAGCGGCGGACAGCGCAAAAGACTGAATATTGCTCTGGAGCTGATACGCGAGCCATCTGTTCTTTTTCTCGATGAGCCCACGTCAGGGCTCTCCTCAGGCGATTCGGAAAACGTTATGGACCTGCTGCATGAACTGACCGGAAAGGGAAAGCTGGTGATAACCGTGATCCATCAGCCTTCCTCGGGGATCTTCAAGGGATTTGACAAGGTACTCGTGCTTGACCAGCGGGGCTACCTTGCATTTTACGGCAACCCCCTCGATTCAATAGTGCATTTCAAGACCCTCGAGGCACATCTGAACAGCGGGGTGGCGGAGTGCCCGGCCTGCGGAACAGTCAATCCGGAGACTCTGTTCAACATCCTGGAGACAAAGGTTGTGGATGAATTTGGCAAGTACACTGACCAGAGGAAGGTAAAGCCGGAAGAGTGGGCCGAAGCATTCAGGAAAAGTGTCCCTGTGCGGGAAGTAAAGGAGAATGACGGAGTTCCCTGGTCAAGTCTTCGCAAGCCCGGATGGCTGAAGCAGACACTAATATACCTGGTTCGTGATCTCAGAAGCAAGATCGCCAACCGGCAGTATATGATGCTTACACTGCTTGAAGGACCGCTGCTTGGGCTTATCCTGGCATACATCATCAGGTATATCGCTGATCCCTCTTCAAACGTATACATCTTCAGGGAAAATGAGAATATACCGGTATACATCTTCATGAGCATAATAGTAGCCCTTTTCCTCGGCCTGACCGTCAGCGCCGAAGAGATCTTCCGTGACCGGAGAATGCTCAGGAGGGAACACTTTCTTAACCTCAGCCGCAGCAGTTACCTGGTGAGCAAGATGCTGATCCTGGCATCCATCTCGGCACTCCAGGCATTTCTCTTCCTTGCGGTGGCCAACCCGGTACTCGGAATCAAGGGTCTCTTTTTCTCCTACTGGCTTGCTCTCTTTGCAACGGCATTCTGCGCAAACATGATCGGCCTTAATATCTCATCCGCTCTTGACTCAGCCATTGCAATCTACATTGTAATACCGATACTGATGATCCCGATGATGATCCTCAGCGGTGCCATGTTTCCCTTTGACAAGCTGAACAGGTCTCTGGCCAGGGCTGACCGGGTGCCGTTCATTGCCGAGGTAATGCCTACGCGGTGGACCTATGAGGCTCTCATGGTCAGGCAGTTCAAGGGCAACGAGTACGGGAGGAGAGTCTACCCCCTGAAACAGCAGATAAGTATCGCTGATTTCAATACAATATACCGCATACCCAGAATGACAGAGGCACTGGAAAACTTACGAAAAGAACTAAGGGAGACAGGAACCATAAGCCCCGGAAACAGTGAGTTAAGGCTTCTCAGAAATGAAACAATCCTCCTGGGCAAAGCAGGTGTCGCCGGCACCTTCAGCGGCGCTGATTCCCTGACACCAGGGCTGTTCACTGATCAACTTGCTGAAAGAGTGTCACTTTGGCTTACAAAAACTGACAGTGAAAACAGAAGGCTCAGCAACCTGGCTGATATGAGCCTTGATAATTACGTCAGCAGCAATAAAATGGCCCTGGATCTGTTATATAATAGCTACCACAATGACAAGCTCGAAGATATTGTCAGGAAGGTATATGAGAAAAACAAGATGCTTGAATACAGGGACAGGCTGATACAGAATGCGGATCTGATTTACCTGGAACCGGCTTCCGCCGGGTCCGGAAGTTTCCGCACTCATTTCATGGCTCCGGTGAAAAACTTCGCCGGCCGAAGTGTTGATACGTACAGGTTCAACATACTCCTCGTCCTTTCCTCAGTCATCGCCCTCTATCTGTTGCTTTATGCCGGGGCCCTGAGGCGACTCATCCTGTTTTTCGAAAACACAGCGATTGGCAGGAAGAGGAAGGATGGCCGGAAATGATCACATTGCAAGGTTAAAACATCAATAATAACGCCTGATGACAGGGACAATTACAAAGATCGCAGCAGTGATCCTGCTGGCATCCATCTGCTCATGCAAAAACAGCGGTCCGCGCCAGGGCAGCCTGAGCTTTCCCGTTGCCGATTCGGTTCCGGCAGGAGAGGCTGAAAAAATGAGTGATGAGGCTCTGGCCGATATCGTTCAGAACATTGCTTCTCCGGTTGAGATAGCATCAATCCTTCAGTCCATGCAGGTACCGTTTTCAGCGGGTTACCTGGCACCTACCCGGGAAGCTGACAGACTCACAACCAATTTTCAGAAGGCAGTGATGCTGGGAATATATGGAGCCGACCTGGGATATCTCAATATCTATGAAAAAACCGGCAACTCAGTTGAAGTGCTCTCCACAATAAAACGGCTTGCTGACGGGCTGCGTGTAGGACAGTATTTTGACTTCGAAACTCTGAAGAGACTCTCTGTCAGCAAGTCCCACCTTGATTCACTGCTCTTTATCTCGGTAAACTCCTACAACCAGATTGACAGACACCTGAGGGATAATAACCGCGGCTCAATCTCAGCTCTTATGATTGCAGGGGTTTGGATCGAAGGACAATACTTTGCTACCCAGGTAGCGTTAAGCAACCGGGATGAGATACTGAGAGACCGGATAGGTGAACAGAAGATCATACTGGGTGACCTTCTGATGCTCCTCCGTCCATACAGTACCAGCAGCGGAGAGTATCAGGCGCTTTACAGCATGATGGAAAATATCAGCAAAAAGTACGCTGAAGTCAGGGTTTCATACAGGCTGGGCGAACCGGAGACTGCTGAGGTTGATGGCCGCCTGGTGATGGTGCAACACGAGGAAAGCATAGTTGAGATGAGTGACTCCCAGCTTGCGGAGATAGCAGAGATGTCAAAAGAAGTCAGAAACAAATTAATATCCGGCATTTAATATGAAAAACAGGCTCCTCATTCTGTCTCTCGCCCTGTTAATCCTGCCCGCCATAGCAGAGGGTCAACCCGCAACGGACGATCTGGTAAGCAGTTGTGTACTTTCGGCCGGAGAAAACACAACCTACCTGAAGGATTTCAGGGTGCAGCTCCCCAAGGCCCAACCCGGCGGCTCCTCACCGGTTTACAAGGCCAACATGTACCTGATGAAGAATATGAAGTACAGGTTCTCTGTCTGCAGTGCACCAGGCTCAAACGGAGAGCTTGTGATAACACTCTATGACCAGGGAAAAGAGCTGATCTCGTCGTATAACCCGGGTACCGGCAAAAAGTACAATTCAATTGACTTCATCTGTAACAAGACGGGATTATACACTATCTGGTATGATTTTGTAAACGGAGAGCAGGGCTCAGGAGTAGGGGTAGTCTGTATGATCAGATGATCACTGTGGCCAGATACGCGATACCGCTATCATTGCTGCAATCAGCCAGAAAAGGATTTCTGCCACCACCGTCCGTCTTGTGAAGGCCAGGTGATTGGCTGAAATAAATGCCAACGGCAGTGAGGCAACAGCCATTATCTCAACGGAAACGGCAGGTACAAGAATAAATGCCGCAATACATATAACCAGAGTCCATATAAATAATTCGAAAGTCTTGCGTGAGCGTATCTTGTAGGTAGGCATTTGCCTGGCAAGGTAAATGAGTGTTGGGAGAAAACTGATCCCCAGTATTATCAGCAGGATAATCAGGGTACGGCTCCAGTAAACGGAGGGTGCGCGGTCAAAAAGGTTGTGTCGTATGATCTCAGAAAGATCACCGGGGTCTCCTCCGGTTATATACCATACGGCATACATCACAATCCATGGCAGCAGGGCACCAATAAGTGCAAGTGTCAGCTCGCGTGCATCCGGGCTGCGGAGAACCAGTGCGCCAATGAATACAAGCAGAATAAACCAGACTGACCCGGCATAAATCAGGCCTGCCGAGGAGATCAGCAGGGCCGCATCAAAAAAGTTGAATGTCATGCCGTTCACACGGTATGATGAGATCATCCTCCAGGTAGCTGCCAGGATAAGAAGCGAGGCGGGTAGTGCCGGATTAAGAACCATCTCGCTGTGAAATACCGAATAGAGCATAAGGTACAGAAGCCCTGGAAGAAAGGTGCGCCGGGGAATAAAGAAGACCGATGTGTTGAACCTTACCATCACCATGACAACGGCCAGCACAAACAGAAAGGTTACTATCACTGCAAGCAGCGGGCTGGATGAGAGTGGTCCGCTGATAAATCCCCAGACCGGCATAGGCATGGCGTCAGCACTGGCTGACAGCTGAGGCGGTGAGATGAAATATTCTGCCCACAACGCCAGGGCTGCGAGTATGAGAACAGTTACCGGACCCACACCTGATCCCCTGAAGAACCTGATCATTCCGCGAATTTTTTCAGGTCAAATCCAATGTCCCGCCTGAGGTTCATCCCTTCAAAAGAGATCAGGTCTGCAGCGGTGTAACTTTTTGACAGTGCCTCATCAATCGTTGCACCCATCGAGGTCACGGCAATCACCCTTCCTCCGGATGTAACCAGACGGCCTTCCCTTGTTGCCGTACCTGCATGGAAGAGAATGCTGCCAGCAACCTTCTCTGTTCCCTCTATTGCAAAACCCTTGCTGTAGCTGTCAGGGTATCCTCCTGACACAATCATTACCGTAACTGCCGTTTCGGGCGAGATTGCAATGCTTCGCCCTGCGAGATCCCGGTTGGCAACCCCCTCGAGCAGGTCATACAGGTCACTCTCTATGCGCGGAAGTATCACTTCCGTCTCAGGGTCGCCCAGACGGGCATTGTACTCTATTACATAAGGGTCACCGTTTACATTCATTAGGCCGAAGAAGATAAAGCCCCGGTAATCTATCCCCTCGGCTCTGAGACCGTCAACTGTCGGCCTGATAATACGTTCCTCCACCTTTGCCAGGAATCCGGGTGTGGCAAACGGA
>JAEYZD010000042.1 GCA_023430725.1 Bacteroidota bacterium
CAACAGGGTTTTCGTGGTTGCGCCAGACAGGAAGATGGCATGTCTCGATGCCCTAACCGGGAAGCTTATCTGGCACTCTGACCTGGGCGGTATAGCCGTCAGGGAATCGATGGGGTTATCAGCTGACAGCTCATTGATCCTGGCTAAAACAATGAACGGGGTTGTCGTGGGAGTCAGCACCACGGGTGAGACACCTGAGGTCATCTGGAAGACAGATTTCAATATCGGGTATGACATTTCTCCGGGCGTAATCACAGAGCACAACGGAGTCATCTTCATCCCCTCTGACAAGGGGGTGGTTCACGCCGCATCCCGTGCGGACGGCACACTACTCTGGAGTCACAGGATCTCTTCATGCCTGATAAACAATATCGTGCCGCTCGATGAAGGCAGTGTTCTGTGCAATGCCATGGACGGAAAGGTAGTCAGGCTGACGTTTTGAAGTCGGCAGTCCTCAGTTTGAGACTCCAAAGTATGTGGAGCCTCAATCCCGCATCCGCCGGCTGGCGGATCGGGACGGCAGTCTCCAGTCGTCTTCGGGCTCAATCGGTAAACTTTTACCATTGATGATTTAGCTCTTGTGGAAATGGCATGCTCTTTGCAAAAAAAAGATTTTGATTTTAGTCGCTGAATTTATAACTTTAGTGATTATCCAATCGAGAATTCTTTAACCTATTTATTATCAACAATTTTAACAACAACACAAATTATGGCAGGATTTATTGATGAATTCCTTAAAAGCTACGGTCCTGAAGTGACCAAACAAATGTCAAACAACTTCAATGTTGATCAGGGCACCGTGCAGAAGCTTATTCCACAACTGGCTCCGCTGATCATTGCGGGTCTGAAGAGGCAGAAAGACACCCGTGGCGGAGACGAAAGGGTTGATCACATCCTTAATAAGTACGGTGATGCATCCGTTCTCAATAACATAAAGGATCTGATCTCCAACAAGGCACATGCAGAGCAGGTTGACCCAAACCTCGGTGGTCTTCTCGGTGATGCCGGAGGCATGCAGGCTGCCCAGGCGCTGGCAAAAAGGATGAACATTGACGCAGGAACCATCATGAAGATGATCCCGGCACTGGCACCGCTCGTTCTTGGCGCTCTGACCAAAAAGCGGGACACCGGCGGCAAGGGCATTTCCGGTGTAGGAGCTCTCCTGGATGCTGACGGCGACGGAAGCATTCTTGACGACGTGGCAGGATTCCTGCTCAAAGGCGGTTCCTCCTCCCAGTCAAGGGGCGGCGGGCTGCTCGGTTCAATCCTTGGCGGGATTACCCGTCGCAGGTAGAACCGCCAGACCATGAGACAGCCGGTATTTTTCCTGTCTGTTCTTCTGGTACTCTGGATCGCCGGTGCTTCATACTGGTATGTATGCAAGATAAGGTGCGACTGCAAGGAGACAGTCGCACCCACCGTCGCGATTCCGGGTACTGCTGATACCCTGGCGCCAACTCCTGAACAGCTTCTCCTCGCCTCGGTTGATGAGGCTAAGGGATTTCTGACGGCGTCAGGAACACAGAAAGGCTTCTTTGATTCCTCATCAGCCACCGATGACATGAACGGCATTAGCGATGAATACCTGAAGAAGCTGAAACTGGCCCTCGACAATAACCCGTCGGCACGCCTGGAGGTGACAGGCCACGCTGATGCGACGGGGTCAGAGGCCTGGAACATCGAACTGGGGCTCAGAAGAGCCGAATACACAAAAACATTCCTGATCAACGCAGGGATAAAGGCGGAACAGATTGTGACATCATCGAAGGGTTCGTCCGAACCCGCAGCGTCAAACAGCACGCCCGAAGGGAGAGCCGCAAACAGAAGAAGTGAAATCAAAGTAATAATCTGAAAATCATGGCAGAACGTATTACAGCAGACCTGCTGTTCATACTGTTTGTGCTGCTCGTTGCGGCACTGCTTGGATTCCTCATCGGCTGGCTCCTTGGAAAGGGCCGTTGCAGGAAACAGATAGCCACCCTGGAGGAGGAGATCGCAAACCTTAAAGCACAGATCCGCAAACTCGAGGATGAGAAGAACAGGCTTAACGCGCAATTGCGCCTGCTTGAAGATGAAAAACGCAGACTCGAAGCGCGATTGGGCCTTCTGGAGAATGAAAAAACAAGCCTCATGGCGAAAATCACCGACCAGGAGGAGGATGAACAGGCTCTTCGCGGTGAAGCGAGGAGGCTTGACGATGAGGCTGACAATCTGCAGCTTACCATCGGCGGGCTGGAGAAGGAGCTTGCTGCACTGAGGGCACTGTCCGGCGCTGCGCCAAAAGCTGCGGAGATACACGCTGTGGCGGATCTGTCGCACACTGATGTGCTGCCCCATTTCTCCCCGGAGAATATCAGGCCTGACGACCTTGAGGTTGTTATCGGCATAGGACCTAAGATTGCAAAACTGCTGATGAACCGGGGCATCACCACATGGAAAGGGCTGTCAGAAACGGCACCCAACTACCTGGAAGCCATCCTGCATGAAGACGGAGGTGAGCGCTTTCGGATCCACAACCCGGCCAGCTGGCCGCACCAGGCACGTCTGCTGCATGAAGGAAGATGGGATGAATTCCGTGAATTGAGAGATAAACTCTGGACTGAGAGCAGATAGGAATTTTCTGCTTCCGGGCAGATCGTTCCAGGAAAAGATCGCATTACTCCATGGCAGGTAACGAAGGGTCTGAGACCCTTTGTTACCTGCTGTTTCATCCGGTTTACCATTGAGAATCGGGCAAAAATCCTATATTTGTAGTTACAGGGTGTGGAATCAGAATTAGTAACTAAAAAAGAAGGAGGTGCTGATGACTTTCAACGAGGATTTTCTTTACCGTCCCCGGAAGTACAACACAATTGAATTATGGAAAGATGTAACGCCTGAGCAGTGGAATGATCCTGCCTGGCAGAGAAAGAACTCAATCAGGTCAGTTGACCAGCTGAAAAAGGTGATCAGGCTCAATGCCCACCAGGAGGCAGAGATCAGAAGAACAATCGGAACATTGCGCCAGGAGGGCAAGGAACCGCTGCGCATCTCTCCCTATTACGCTTCGCTTATGCAGAAAGACCCGTTCAACCCGGTCTTTTTCGGCGAGGTTTCAAAGAAAAGGCTCGACCCCATTTTCTGGCAGAGCGTACCAACCCCTGCCAACCTGATGTTCCCCGATGCCGGCGTCGAGGGAGCCATGAGCGAAGGGTCACGCAGCTACGGTGCGGCCTATCAACGCTATCCGAACAGGGTGGCGCTTTTTGTCGCGGAGAATACTAGCTGCGCATCATACTGCGTGCACTGCCAGCGGGCCAAATCGCTTGACACCACCGCTGATGTAAGCAGCCACGAAGTGGACAGGGGCATCTTTTACATCGGCTACAACAGAAATATAAACGAAGTGCTTGTCACAGGAGGCGATGCCCTGATGATCAGCCTTAAGCGTCTGAAGTACATATTGGAAGAACTGAGCCGGATACCCCACCTGAGAGTCATCAGGATCGCCACCA
The DNA here is from genome assembly GCA_023430725.1 of Bacteroidota bacterium. Classification (GTDB taxonomy): domain Bacteria; phylum Bacteroidota; class Bacteroidia; order Bacteroidales; family VadinHA17; genus SR-FBR-E99. The sequence continues at coordinate 3,495 of JAEYZD010000042.1, forward strand.
AGGTTCCTGTGGTGCTTCCCATGCTGATCACCGACGAGCTTCTGGAAATGATCAGAAAGGCATCGAACAGGCATAACAAGGGTCCTGAGAAGTATGTTTACTTCATGACCCATATAAATCATTACCAGGAAATTACAGCTGATCTGGCTGCAGCGGTGAAGAAGATAACCATGCACGGCTTCACAATCCGTAACCAGACAGTTTTGCTGAACCATGTGAATGATCACTACCGGACGCTGGCAGAGACATTCAGGCGTATGTTCTGGATCGGGGTCCATCCCTACTACCTCCTCCAGTGTCACAAGGAGAGGGGGATAGTTCATTTCATCACCCCAATACAGGTGGGCAAGATCTACATGAAGCACCTGCAGGGATGGATCAGCGGGATCACTGTGCCACGCTATGCAGCAAACATAGAGGGCGGCGGTGGCAAGGTTCTGCTGATGCCCTCCGGACATGACACGCTGAATGTTGACTCGAATATTGATGACAAGATCTCAGAGAGTTATGCCAGCGTACTCACATGGGATCACAAGAAGATGCTGAATTACGAAGCACTTGGCAGGGCAGGGAAGAATGAATACGAAGAGGCTGTAAGCGTGATGGACAGGTTCATCGGCCGTAAGGGAGTCTTTCTCCCGAAGATCATAATAGTGGATGAAGATGGTAACCACCTCGAGACATCCAACCGCACAAAACTGCCAACTTTCGAGAAGAGCAAGAAGGCGAAGCTGCTTGACTACGAGCTGTTTGATTCTGAGATGCCGCTTACAAACCCGGTTGATGCCCTGGATAAGATTGAGGCAGCGTTCCTCCGGTCAGGTTATGCATCCTGATATCATATTATGATTCAGATATGCAGTTGCGTCGGGTCTCAGACCCGACGTTACATCATAACAGGCAGGTAGCGTGCATCATATGCAGAAGCGGCGGGTCTGAGACCCGCCGTTCCGTCATTATGTCCTGATATTCAGGATATTGTCTGTCGATTTCTATTGCAGCGGCGTCACAACTTCGATCACCTCGGGGAAGTCCATCCCGATCTTCTTCAGGTGCTCGATGGTGGGAATACCGTTGTTGTTCCAGCCGCGGCGCTTGTACACTGCATCGCGGAGCAGGTCGTACTGCTTCTCACGGAACTGCCTCATCACCTTTATCTTTTCTTCGGTGCTCATGCCTGCGGGGTCAACGCCAATCTTCTCCTTCATCTGCTTGTCATAACGCTCCTGGCGCGACAGGTACTCCTCAACGGTTACTGGCCCGCATGCACGGTACGGCTGATCATCGTCCTTGCGCCTGCCGAAGCCGCGACGGATGTTGAATACCCTCTGGAAGTTATAAACCCTCTCCGAATCCTCAATCAGCCTGTGCTTATCAAACTCCCTGCCTGTCACTGACTTGTAGATGGTCACGTAGTTGTCAACGTGCTCGGGCACCTTTGCAGGTTCGTCGGTCTGGGCGTTAGTCTCAGGCTCCACGTCATTCCACGGCAGCTTGCAGAGACCCACCAGTCCGAACCATGTGCGGAACATCGGAAAGTAGTGAAGCGCTTCAGCCTTGTTTTCGAATGTCGGGATCTGGTTGTTGACCATATCCATGAAGATGAGCCATGCCTCATCGTGCTGCGGGCCCTTGTTGGTAAGGGCATAACCGCCCTGCTGTGCCAGCGACTCCTTCGACATGTACTGGGAGTATTCGAGGCCTTTGTTCTCCATTCCTATATCATTGAGGAAATTCGGGTCACCCCACCCCTTTTCGGCAAAGATCTGTTTCATACGGCGGATGCCCTGACCTGCAATCAGGCCAAATCCTTCGCCGCGCGATACCTGGTGAAGCAGTTCGAGTGCCGGGGGGATGTTTCCGAAAGTGAGCTCGAGGCCGCCGGTTCGTTCCAAGTTCAGGATGCCGTTCTCATAGCATTCCTGAATGAATGCGAGGCTGGTACCCCAGGTGATTGTGCAGATGCCGTATGTGTCACAGTAGAAGTTCGTCTCGATTATATATCTCGGATCGAAGAAACCGCCGTTTGAGCCGAGACCTGCAGCTGTTTCATATTCCGGCCCGTCAACTATCACCTTCTGCCCGGCATAGGGCCCGGTGGTTATCACGAAATCATCAATGGCCTTGGCACATGCCATGTTGCACCCAATCCAGCATCCGTCAGGAATGTTCTGTGTGAAAAATGATTTCCAGACGCCTGAATCAATCCTGGGAGAGTCCTTGTGTGATCCGAACTTGTAGTTATGTGTTGGAAGGAGATCATGGTCATCCATTATCTCCATCAGGTGGGCCGTACCGATCTGACGCATCTTGCACTGCTTGTCATCAAGCTCACGCATCTCGCGGTTGAAGCGGCGACCGCGTTCCTGTATTGCCTCGAGGTCAACAACATTGTTGAGGTTGCCCTTCACGCCCGGGATCTTGCAGACGATGGCTTTTATCTTCTTGTTGCGGAAGACGGTTCCTATACCACCACGACCGGCCTGCTTCATCCTGATCTTCTTGCGCTTGTTGTCGTAGAATGTAAAGTTGAGCATGCCTATAAGCGAGTGGTCGGCCGCAGATCCGGTTGAGACGATGCCGATATTTTTCCTGTCCGAATCATCATTGGCGAACATGTCAGTCAGCTGTTCTGCCAGAACGTGGCTGTCAAGTGCCTCGGCCGGGGCCTCGAAGACCTCTACATAGTGTTCGACACCGTTGATATAGATTATTACGTCATTGGTGGCCTTGCCCTGCAGCTCGATTGCGTCAAATCCTGAAAACTTCAGGAAAGGTCCGAAGAATCCACCCACGTTGCTGTCCATCACAGAGTCGGTCTGAGGTGATATAGTGACCACCAGTGACTTGCCCGACCCGGAGTACTGGGTGATTCCTCCGACGGGGCCTGATGAGATTACAATCTCATTTTCGGGGTCATCCCATTTGGTGTCCGGCCTGGTGGCGTCCCACAGGAGCCTGAGGCCGTACCCCTTGCCGCCGATGAATTTTTCCTTCATCACCTGCGGGACAGGTTTTTCCTTTATCTCAGGGGTTCCGACGTTGACATAGAGTGTTTTGTCAGTGTAGCCCTTGTCGAGAGCGGTCCAGTTGTAGTTCCATCTTTTGAGAAGCTTGTGCTTCGCCCTGATTTCGCTGATATCCATAGTAAGATTTTAAATTGTTTTCCGTGTCAATGACAAATATCGTGTATAAATATCCGCATTCTAATGATAATAGTCAATATGCAGCCGATTGCAAGACGCAGTGAAATTGCGAATTGCGATTTGCGAATTGCGATTTGCATGATACCTTTGCATGCATGGAGATAACGCTGAACAACGAACCGATGACTCTTGACGGTGACACAGTCACTGTTGCGAAACTACTTGAGCTGAAGAAATATACATTCAGACTCAGGATAGTCAAGATCAACGGCCGGATCATTGACCGTGACAGCTATGACCGGGAGATGATCCATGATGGCGACACGGTGCAGGTGATCTATCTCATGAGCGGAGGATGAGAACGAAATTCAATGAAACGAAACCGGTAACACCTTGAAGGAAGATTTCTGGCAGCGGTTCACACTGGCAGCCCTGCGCGAGAGGATGCCGCCATGGATGAAGAACAAGTACATCCTTACGCTACTCGTATTTCTTGTCTGGATCATCCTGCTTGATCCCAATAACCTCATTTCCAGGGTGCGTGAGGTAAAGACCCGCAACAGGCTGGAACGTGAGAAGGAGTACTACATGGGAAGGATCGAAGAGGACCGCAGGAAGCTGGATGAGCTTCGCACCAGCAATGAAAACCTGGAGAAGTATGCCCGTGAGCAGTACCGGATGAAGAGGCCCGATGAGGACCTGTTTATAATTGTCACTCCTGAGCAGGAGCGCAAGATCAGGCGTGAACGGAAGATATCAAAAACACCGAAGCCCGCTCGCAGGCAGGCTTCGGATAAGAATTCACGAAAGTAAATATCTATTTCTTCGCTTTTTCTGCGTTGTATTTGGCATTCAGGCCGGCGATAACGTCAGCTGTAATATCAAGTGTGGAATCGCTGAAAAGAATGGGGCCGGGAAACTGTTTCGCCAGAATATACTGGTATCCGCGGTCAGCATTGAACTCTGCAAGATACAGGTTGATATACTCAAGCACCTGCCTCTGTGCAACTAAGCCCTCCTCATTGAGGTTATAGGCCATTTCATCACGCCTGGCAATGAGAGTCTGCTGCTGCTGTGCAAGAGTCTGTTCCATCTCTGCAGCTGTTGCCCTTGTGACAAGTCCTTTCTGAACCTTGTTCTGAAAATCCCTTACATCGCGGTCAAAGGCCTGCGACTTGGACGTCAGTTCCGCTTCGGAAGTCTTCGTCTTCTCCTCCAGTTCGGTGGCTTTGTCTTCTGCCATATCAAAATTGGCTATCACTGAATCGAGCTCCACGAAGGCGATGCTGCCGTGAATCTTTTTGTCAGCCGTGTCTGAAGCGCCGGCAGGCTGGTTCTTGCCGCAACCGGCCATGATGAAAGCTCCTGCGGCAACAAGTACTGCTATGATCAGGGTGTTCCTGGCAACTGATATTCTGTTCATTTCTGAAATTAGGTTATGGTTTTACAAATTGTTGCACAAACATACATAAATTTTAAATACCAAAAAGAGGAAGAGAAAGCCGGGCTGCCGGAGGGAACTCCATCAGTTAACCAGGACTGCAAGAGGAGAGAAAGTTCCGATGGCTCAGAACTCCGGGCAGGGGATTGCGTGAATCCTGCCGCCGTGCTTGCCCTGCGACGATGCGAATGAGTAGATCAGTGATATCTCATAGGCTCCTCCCGATGTGGTTATCAGGTTGGAGATTGTAAAATCATAGCTGAGGCCGATGTTCAGCTGATCGGTCTTGATGCCCAGCATCCCGATGATTGCATCACCGGCCTGTGATGACACATCCTTTGAAGTGGCGAAGGGTATGCCCCTGTACCAGACTCCAAACACAAGCGGGTTCTTGAAGTAGTAAAAGCCGATGTCTGACTGGACAAAATCAGCCTGAAACATTACGTTTCCGGCTACAGAAAGGACCTCTGTCAGCTTCGTGCGAAGCCTCCCGCGGCTGACAATCTGGAATCCGCCGAAGAGATCAACCTTTATCGGAACGGAGGTATTGTCACCCCAGAAAGAAGTTCTGGGCCTGAGCAGGTGATCAACAGTGAATCCTCCCCAAATTTTTTCGTTATACGCAAGCCCTGACAAAGTAAAGTCGATGTCAGCCACATTATCAAAAGGAGGAGGTGTTATGGGAGGCAAGGTGCCGCCCGTGGTTATCTGGCTGTTCCAGACGAGCTTTGAGAGATCAAGGCCGAGATATGTGAACTTGAAATTGATCCCGGGCCTTATGTGCCATTCCTCATTGACCTGAATGTCATAAGAGTAAAGCAGTCCGATGTTGGTTGTGCTGAGATCGCCGGAGCCCGCCACATCATGTGTCGCGAGAATCCCCAGTCCTGAGTTGAAGTTGGGTATGGCCTTGTCGAAGGATACACTGTAGGTATGAAACACCCCCGGGATTGAGGGCCACTGGTTGCGCCAGTTTATAGCCACCCTGTAATCTTCCGTTGCTCCTGCAAAGGAGGGCGCCAGATAGAGCTGGTTGGCATAAAACTGCGAGAACTGCGGGTCCTGACCCTGCGACAGAAGTGAAACTGAGAGCAGCAGGCCTATCAGATATTTAGTTCTTAATGGCAATCCGGATCCTTTTTAGTTATACAAAGTAGCTAATTATACGTCCAATTTTCAGGAAGGTTACATCGGTTAACATCAACACTTCGCTCATCTGATGGGTATGATATTACTTGTGTACCTACATGCATCTATATCTCAATGCCTTACCCATATAATCAACATTGTCGCGTCTAAATTATTGCACAGAACCGAAAATAGTTTTCATATAGGAGCAAATAATGCATTAAATCATGTATTGCTGCTGATATAGGTCATTGAATCCAGAGGTATTCAACGTTTACTTTTGGAAATTGAAAAATTGTGTGAAAGAAGTTCAGATGACAAGAATACTGCAGCATCCAATACTAGAGGTTCCCCGCGAACAGGAGACAAGTTTTAAATATAATGGCAAGGCCGTGCACGGCATGAAGGGCTTCACAATTGCTGCGGCACTTCATCAGGCCGGATTTCCGGTGCATACCCACAGTCTTGACAACCGCAATCGCAGCCTGGAGTGTGGCATCGGCAAGTGCGGGGCATGCGAGATGCTGGTTGACGGAGTGGTGAGACGCATCTGCATAACTCCCGTTGACGGTGTCAGGGAAGTGGCGGAGATTCCAGCGGGGTACCATTCTGCCGGCGCCGTAAGAGCGGAGGTAAGCCAGCGGAAAGTCTACCGTACAACTGTAGCCATCGCGGGAGCAGGACCGGCAGGACTGGCTGCGAGGGAGGTGCTCAACAAACACAGTATTCCCAACCTGGTGATCGACAGCAATGATCACATCGGCGGACAGTTCCTGATGCAGACGCACCAGTTCTTCTTCTTCGAGAAGGAACAACGGTTTGGCGGGATGAGGGGATTTGACATTGCGAAGAATCTTGCCGGGGAATCGCATGAGGGGATCATTCTCAACTCGACAATCTGGGATATCCTTGAAGGCCAGCGGATTGCAGCAAAGAATATGCGCACAGGAGAGATCTTCTATGTGGATGCACAGTACCTCGTGGTGGCAACAGGGGCGGTTCCGTTCATGCCGGCATTCGGCAACGACGATCTGCCCGGAGTATACACCGCCGCAGTAATACAGAAGATGATGAACCAGGAGTTCACCCTCCTCGGTAAAAACATTCTCACAGTGGGTGCCGGCAATATTGGCTACCTCACCTCCTACCAG
>JAEYZD010000108.1 GCA_023430725.1 Bacteroidota bacterium
GTGCCAGGGAGTCGGACCGTTCCATATGAACCATGCTGCAATGTTCATTGCAGCCAGCACTGTAATTACCCCTGCAATTATCCTGTATCCCTCCCTGTGTATCCTGAATTTTCCGATTGTCATGTCAAAGCATTGTTGCGATGTAAAGGTAAACCAGCGGGAAGGCCACAACCACGCTGTCAAATCTGTCAAGGAACCCGCCGTGGCCCGGCATGATGGTCCCGGAGTCCTTCAGCCCCAGGCTCCGCTTGAGGAGTGACTCCAGCAGGTCGCCCATGGTCCCGCCCACAGAGATGATCAGGGCAATAATCATCCATCCTTTCGTGTCAGCCACCCCGAGCCATCCTGAAAACAGGCGGGCCACAAGGAGTGTCAGCACGAGGCCCCCGAAGAAGCCCTCCCATGTCTTTTTAGGTGATATCCTTTCGAACAGGCGGTGTTTGCCAATGGCTGATCCCACAAGATATGCTCCGGTGTCGTTGGTCCATAGAAGCAGGAAAAATCCTACCATTATTCCGGGTGAAAATACCACTCCCTCAGTGGGTATAAGCGGGCTGAGGCCCGTGTGGCCGAAAGCGGCAAACGGAAACATTGAGAAAGGGATTGCCGTGTACAGGATCGAGAAGAAGGTATGTGCAAGTGAGTCAAACGGTCTCTCCACGTTACGGAAGAGTTCAAATATCATCACAACCGATATTACCGGAATCATTGCCAGGAACCATGTTCGCGGCAGCCACCCGATTGCCACCACGGTTGAGATTACGTACAAAAGGAATCCGCTAATGATGCCAGTCACAAGCTGTGGTCTTACACCTGTACCCCGGACCATGATGTAATACTCTCTCTGGGTACCGGCTATCATTACTGCGCCCACCACGAAGAATGAGACGGGATGGAGCCAGAGGCCGCCCAGAACGAAAATTACTATGAAGGCACCGGTTACGGTGCGTCTTACAAGATTGGTCACCTTACAGATCCTTGATTATTTCCTTGGCAATCAGAATATTGTCGCGGTGAACAAAAACCTCTATCTCCCCGAATTTGTAGAAGCTGTCGCGCTTGTCCACAGCCACGGCTTCGATACCGTTTGTCTGCAACCGTTCCACGGCTACCTGGCTTCTGATATCATCCGTGTACCCGGCTATTGCAACCCACTCATTTTCCATCATCTGTCACTGACGGTTCAGAGACGGAAGCCTCTGGAGATGAGTCTGCAACTTCAGCACCAGTGGCAGCGGCAGGCCGGGTCTCTTCTGCGGCACCCGCGGCGCCTGTCTCAGCATTTTCCGGATCAGACGGAGAGTTAACCTCTGTCTTTGCTTCATCAGCCGGAGGGGCAGCCTCTGCAGGCTTCTCTCCCTTACGCTTGCCGAAGATACGCTCGAGGTCTTCGCTGAAGATGACCTCCTTCTCGAGAAGCTGCTCAGCAAGCTGCCTCAGGCCGTCAATATTTGCAGAGATGACCTCCTTGGCCTTGATGTAGGATTCCTCCACTATCTTCTTCGCTTCGCTGTCAATCAGCTCGGCCGTCTTTTCACTGTATGGCTTCGTGAAGCCGTACTCGTTCTGCCCGGAGGAGTCATAGAAGCTCATGTTACCCACCTCACCTGACATTCCGAAATAGGCTACCATGGCGTAGGCCTGCTTGGTAACCTTCTCCAGGTCGCTCAGTGCACCCGTGGAAATCTTACCTATGACAATCTCCTCAGCCGCCCTGCCCCCGAGGGCATAGGCAAGCTCATCGAGTATATGCTCCCGTGTGGAGATCGATCTCTCTTCAGGAAGATACCATGCTGCACCAAGGGCCTTTCCCCGGGGTATGATAGTCACCTTGAGCAGGGGACTGGCATGCTCAAGAAGCCAGCTGACAGTGGCATGGCCGGCCTCATGGTAGGCGATGGTTCGCTTCTCCTCCATTGAGATTATCTTGTTCTTTTTCTCGAGTCCGCCAATGATTCTGTCAATCGCGTCAAGGAAATCCTGCTTCTCAACCACATTCTTGTTTCCGCGTGCTGCAATGAGGGCTGCCTCGTTGCATACATTGGCTATGTCAGCACCCGAGAAGCCGGGTGTCTGTTTTGCCAGGAAGGCGACGTCAAATCCCTCCTCCAGCTTGATCGGACGCAGGTGCACCTTGAAGATGGCCTCGCGTTCCTTGATGTCAGGCAGTTCCACGTGTATCTGGCGGTCAAAACGGCCGGCCCTGAGAAGCGCCTTGTCAAGTATGTCTGCCCTGTTCGTTGCTGCAAGTATTATGACCCCGCTGTTTGTACCGAAGCCATCCATCTCGGTAAGGAGCTGGTTGAGGGTGTTTTCACGCTCATTATTGGCACCGAAGTTCGGGTTGCGCCCGCGGGCACGCCCAACGGCATCAATCTCGTCAATGAAGACTATGCACGGAGCCTTCTCCTTGGCCTGTTTGAAGAGGTCACGGACGCGCGAGGCACCCACCCCGACGAACATCTCAACAAAGTCAGATCCTGAAATCGAGAAGAACGGCACGTTTGCTTCACCGGCCACAGCCTTGGCAAGCAGCGTCTTACCGGTCCCTGGAGGGCCTACAAGAAGAGCCCCCTTCGGTATCTTGCCGCCAAGGGATGTATATTTTTTCGGATTCTTGAGAAAGTCAACTATCTCCATCACCTCGGTCTTGGCCTCCTGCAGACCTGCAACATCACTGAAGTTGGTCTTGATGTGAGTGTCCTTGTCAAAGATCTGGGCCTTCGACTTGCCGACGCTGAATATGCCTCCCGCACCTCCTCCGGCACCGGAAGACATCCGGCGCATGAAGTAGATCCAGAGGGCCGCAATCAGCAGGAACGGGAGAATCACGCCAAGGAAGGTGGCAAGGTAATCCTTACGCTTCTGGTAATCAAGATAAATCCGCTCCTCCTCGGAGTATCCCGCCTTGTCCTGCGCCGCCACAAAGAACTCCTGGAAGAGCTCCACTGTGCCAAAGGTATGGTAGTAATGTGGCTTCGGGGGCTGAAGGCCGAAGCTCTTCTGATTCTCGAAATCGGGATAGCGTCCGCTCTTGAGCGATTCAGCCTTGAGATATATCTCGGCCTGTTCCTCATTGACCACAATCACCTTCTCGATGTCATGGTTCATGACCATCTCCTCTATCTCACGCTGCCCTGCCTTCTGGGTGTACTTGCCCGCGAAGAGAAGCTGGAAAACGAGGAAAGTTGACACAACAATGATGATGGGCCAGCTCGAATTAAACCACGATTTGGGTTTCTTGTCGTTTTTATCTGACTTCGGAGTCTCTTTGCTCTCTGCCATAGTATCAGTTAACCTTTCTTTTCTGCGTTATCCTCGAGATACGTTATGCGGCCATCGGCCCACAGCGACTCAAGATCATAAAATTCCCTGAAGGGTTGCTGGAAAATATGCACGAGGACATCACCGTAATCAAGCAGGACCCATACGCAGTTCTCCTTACCTTCCACATGGTAAGGCTTGACACCTGTCTCCTTTCTTACAATATCCTCCACCGACCAGGCCAGGGAATCAACCTGCCTCGTCGAGGGGGCGTGGGTGATCACAAACCAGTCACATACCCTGCTTTCTATATTTCTCAGATCAATCAGAGCCACCTTTTCACCCTTCTTCTCAAACAGACCCCTGACAATGCTGTCAGTCACTCCGGCGGCCTTCACTGTGCTTTTTCTCATCAATAATCTTTTCAGTAATAAACAGTTCTGTTAATAACCGCAAAATTACGAATCTTTATCCGTATTTTCGTCCGGCCTCATTTCTTTTTACAATTAGGGTGCCAATTTGTCGCGGGCAACAGCCCCGGCTAAAATCAAACAATATGAGAACCCTTTAAAACCTGATTATCATGATAATAGGCTCACAAATCCACAGGCATGAAAAAGTGTCATCCACAAACACCCTGGCAGCCGCGCTTCTGAAGGATTCAAATCCTCCCGAAGGGACAGTCATAACCGCCTCTTACCAGGAGACCGGCAGGGGTCAGCCGGGGAACAGCTGGGAGAGCGAGCCAGGCAAGAACCTGCTGATGAGCGTGATACTATACCCCGTCATGGTCAGGCCGGCTGACCAGTTTATCATTTCGCGGATGGTTTCGCTGGCTGTATATGACCTTGTGGCTGCCCGGACCCGGGCAGCAAGGATCAAATGGCCGAACGACATATACGCCGGTAATGACAAAATAGCAGGTATACTGATCGAGAACAGTATCATGGGTCAGACGCTGGGAAGTTCAATTGCAGGTATAGGGCTGAACGTCAACCAGACTGAGTTCAGAAGCGGTGCCCCCAATCCTGTGTCGCTGAAGCATATAACCGGTGAAACGCATGATCTGCAATCTATTGCCGGAGAGCTTATCAGCCTGCTTGACAAAAGATACGGGATGGTTATCAGCGGTGAAGGGGCCGGGCTTGAGCGGGAGTACCACGAAGCCCTCTACCGTGCCGGTGAGTGGCAAGGTTACTCAGACATCAACGGTGAATTCGAAGGGCTGATCGAAAGGGTCATGCCTGACGGGATGCTCCTTGTAAGAAGACGGGATGGCAGCTCCCGCGAATATGCCTTCAGGGAGATTGATTACATCCTCTGACGCGGTCATAGCCATCATAAGACTCGATGAGGTCCATCAGGTTCTCAAGGTACCTGCCGGCTGCGTCACCTATAAGCATACGGAGCAGGGGATTCATGTTCACCCCGGTGTCAATCCGGACTGCCGATCTCATATTGGATATGAACTCAATGTTCACCCTGATCTTTACCTTGCCGGTGAGGAGTGACTCGGCATCATATGTTATCATAGAATGCGGAAGCGCCTCTGCCAGCGATGCCGTTATCCTGCCTGCCATGTCAGCCTTGAAACTACAGCTCTCTGCTGTTGCCTCCCAGTCGGTCACCGTTCCGTCCGGGACCACCGACCTGAGATTGCGCATGTCTGTCAGAAAGGCATAGAGGTCACTGTCGCCGCACGGCACCTCAGCCCTCCTGCTCGTATATGTAGTCATCGGGCTCATACCCAGCTGCTCCTTCCCGGTTCCGGCCGCATCATCCCTGTGCCTCCCTGCCCCACTCTGCGGGTGCCTTGCGCCATTCCTTAAGCGTTTCAACATCGCCCTGCGTGATATAACCCGATTCGGCGGCCATATCAACAAGCACGCTGTAGCTGCTCAGTGTGTCAAGCCTGCAAGCCTCTGCTGCGAAGGCATCAGCGGCCTTCTGAAATCCGTATGTGAAGATGGCTATCATGCCCAGTACCTCGCATCCTGCCTCACGAAGAGCTTTTACGGCACTCAGGCTGCTGCCTCCCGTTGAGATCAGATCTTCAATTACAACAACCTTCTGCCCCTTTTCAAAATGACCCTCGATCTGGTTACCCAGGCCGTGATCCTTTGATCCGGAGCGGACATAGATAAAGGGAAGACCCATTTTATCAGCCGCCAGCGCACCGTGGGCAATGGCTCCCGTTGCCACGCCTGCAATCAGCTCAGCCTCAGGATAAATCTCCCGGACCCTGGCGGCAAAGGAATCCCTGATGAAGCCGCGGACCTCCGGGAACGAGAGGGTCATGCGGTTGTCACAATAAATGGGCGACTTCCAACCCGAGGCCCAGGTAAAAGGTTTTGCCGGTTGTAATTTAATTGCTTTAATTTGCAGCAGGTATTCTGCGGTTTTTCTGGCGGTTTCGTTCATATGGTGAAGTATAAGATATATTTTGACAACAGGGTGATCACACTCTCACCGGAGCCTGACAGGGTGCAAAAATACGCCCTTTATCACAAATTCAATGTGCCGGAGGAGCTCTTTGTCCAAATATCACAGTTTGCCGTCAATAATGAGTTACCGTCACTGAATATTTATTCAACCGATATCAACAACCTGTGGGAGGTCTTCTCATCATGGTTTGTTGTAATTGAGGCTGCAGGGGGGCTTGTAGGACACCCGTCAGGCCGTTATCTTTTTATCATGCGATACGGAAGATGGGACCTGCCCAAGGGACATATGGAAGAGGGTGAATCGCCTGAAGAGTGTGCCCTCAGGGAGGTGACTGAGGAGTGCAATATTCACGGTCATGTCATCGAGGGGGTGCTGCCGCCAAGTTACCACACCTACCTTTTTGACGGCAAGCCATACATGAAAAAGACCTGGTGGTTCAGGATGAGCTATGACGGTGAGATGATAACAGACCCCCAGGCATCGGAGGGGATCACTCATGCCGAATGGCTTACCCCTCCCGAAATAGCCGGGATAAAGTCAAATACATTCCAGTCGCTGCTTGACCTGCTGAATTACACCCTTAAGGTCAGGTGATCATCTCTCCAGGTAATCAGAAATATTTATTGATGAGGGGACGAACATCGAGGCATCGCCTCCGTGCTTGATTATGTCACGCACAATTGTTGAATTGACCGGTGTGTGTTCAGTGCTTGTAAGGAGAAACACAGTGTCAATTTCCGGGGCCATTTTCCAGTTCATGTGACCCATGGCCCGCTCATACTCGAAATCAACCGCAGTGCGGAGCCCCCGCACAATGTAGCGGGCGTTGTGCCTGCGGCAGAACTCCACAGTCAGGCCGCTGAAGCGGGTGATCTCCACCCTGCTCTCCCCCTCGAAGACTTTCGCAATCATCCTCAGCCTCATCTCAATGCTGAAGAGGTTCTTTTTCTCCGCGTTCTCCCCCACCGCTATGATGACCCTGTCAAAGAGTGCCAGGGCCCTCTTTACAATTGATTCATGACCCACGGTGAAGGGATCGAACGAGCCCGGGAAAACAGCTATCTTGTCCATGACCTGGTATTATTGTTATTCGAAATCCAATGAGCGTGCGTTTGCAACCTTCTGCTGCAGCAACACATGATCAAGCACGTCCATTATAGTGCCTACATATTTGAATTTCAATCCTTTGACATACTTCTCATTTATCTCCTCCACATCCTTGCGGTTCAGTTCGGAGAGGACGATCTCCTTTATGCCGGCGCGCTTGGCGGCAAGGATCTTCTCCTTTATGCCACCCACCGGAAGAACCTTTCCCCTGAGGGTGATCTCGCCTGTCATTGCAACATACTTCTTCACTTTTCTCTGGGTGAAGGCAGAAGCCACGGAGACAGCCATTGTAATCCCGGCCGAGGGTCCGTCCTTGGGAATGGCACCCTCCGGGACATGAATATGGATATTCCATTTCTCGGAAAAGGTCTCGGGAACACCCAGGAGTGAGGCGTGCGCCTTCAGGTATTCGAGGGCGATGACGGCTGACTCCTTCATCACATCACCCAGGTTGCCGGTGAGGGTGAGGTTCCCCTTGCCTCTGCTCAGGCTGGTCTCCACGAAGAGAATCTCCCCTCCGGTGGCGGTCCATGCCAGCCCTGTCACAACGCCTGCCTGGTCATTGCCGTCATAAATGTCCCTGAGATATTTTGGCGGGCCGAGTATCTCTGCAACCCTGGCTGATGTGACCTCAGGTGCAGGTGTATTATCAAATGCGATCTCACGTGCCCTGAACCTTACAAGCTTGGCAATACGCTTGTCAAGCTCCCTCACCCCTGACTCACGGGTATATTTCTGTATCACCTCCTCAATCACCCCGCGGTCAAGGATAAACTGTTCCGGAGTCACCCCGTGCGCCTCGAGCTGTTTCGGGATAAGGTGCTTAACGGCTATCTCGCGCTTCTCCTCCACCAGGTAACCTGATATCTCTATCAGCTCCATCCTGTCGCGCAGTGCGGGACTGACCGTGGAGAGGGTGTTTGCCGTAGCGATGAAGAGCACCTTTGAAAGGTCATACTCAAGTTCCAGGAAATTATCGTAGAAGTGGGTATTCTGTTCCGGATCAAGCACCTCCAGGAGGGCCGACGACGGGTCTCCGCGGAAGTCCTGCCCTACCTTGTCGATCTCATCAAGGATGAAGACAGGATTGGATGATCCGGCCCGTCGTATGTTCTGCACCACCCTTCCGGGCATGGCGCCGATGTAGGTCTTCCTGTGGCCCCTGATTTCGGCCTCGTCATGCAGTCCGCCGAGGGACATGCGCGCGTACTTGCGTCCCAGCGCCCTGGCAACAGATTTGCCAAGAGAGGTCTTGCCCACTCCCGGAGGACCGTAAAGGCAGAGGATGGGCGACTTCAGATCACCCTTCAGCTTCAGAACGGCAAGGTGTTCCAGTATCCTCTCCTTTACCTCCTCGAGGCCGTAATGATCCTCATCAAGCACACGCTGGGCATTCCTGAGATCGAGGTTATCATCGGTATATTCATTCCACGGCAGTTCAAGAAGGGTCTGTATATAGTTGACCTGAACGGAGTATTCTGCTGCGGCAGGATTCAGGCGCGACAGCTTTTCGAGCTCGCGGCCGAAGACCTTTTTCACATCCTCTCCCCACTTCTTCTTTTCGCCCCTGGCGCGGAACTCCTCAACCTCCTTCTCAACAGGATTGCCTCCCAGCTCATTCTGGATGGTCTTCATCTGCTGATGAAGCAGGAACTCGCGCTGCTGCTGGTCTATCTCGTACTTGACCTTTGACTGCAGCTCATTCTTCAGCTCCAGGAGCTGTATCTCGCGCACCAGGTGCTCAAGCAGCCTGAGCCCGCGCTCCCTGAGAGATGCCGCCTCAAGTAGTTTCTGCTTGTCAGTGACATTGATCTCTGTGTTGGCGCAAATATAATTTATGAGATAAGTGCTGTTCTCTATGTTCCGCACAGCGAAGGTGGCTTCGGGACTGATGTTCGGATTGAGCTTGACGATCTTTACCGAGAGGTCCTTGAGTGAGCCGATGATCACCTCAAAGTCCTTTTCGTCCTCGACACCGCGCGGTTCGGGCATCGCCCTGACCTGTGCCGTCATATATGGTTCCGTCTGCAGTATTGTGTCTATGACCACCCTGCGTCGTCCCTGTATTATGGCGGTTGTGGTGCCGTCCGGCATCTCCAGGAGCTTCACAACCTGCCCTAGGGTGCCCACAGTGTTCAGGTCGCGCACGCCGGGGTCATCAACCTCGGCATCAAGCTGCGCCACGGCTGCCACCAGCTTGTCACCGCGGTAAGCATCACGTACAAGCTGCACCGATTTTGACCTGCCGACGGCTATCGGGATCACCACTCCCGGAAAGAGAACCGTGTTTCGCAATGGCAATAAAGGTATGCTGCCAGGTATCTGGACCTCCTCCAGCTCCTGGTCATCGCCGTCAGAAAGAATGGGTATTATCTCCCTTCCCTCGTCAATCAGCTCATTCATGCCAATCCTATCCCACTTTCCGAATACCTTCTTTTCCATACAGGGTAAAAGTATGCAAATTTACTTAATTATGCTTTAATAGTTATTGCTCCGAAGCCGCCGGAAACTGCCGGTGTCACTGACAAACAAAAAAAAGGCCGCCTTGTTTAAGGCAGCCTGATGAGGTATGATGTTAACCTATTTCGTTTTCTTGCCGAGGTGGTCCTTGTAACGGTTCATGAACTTGTCAACCCTTCCTGCCGTATCAACAAGCTTCATCTTACCCGTATAGAAGGGGTGTGATGTGTTTGAAATCTCCAGCTTGATAAGCGGATAATCCTTGCCGTCTTCCCATTTGATCGTATCACGCGACGCCGCAGTTGAACGGGTCATGAAGGTAAATCCGTTTGACATATCCTGAAATACAACCATCCTGTAATTGCTGGGGTGTATGCCTTCTTTCATCTCTGATATAATTAATTACTGTTATAAAAACCTTTTTTCAAGGGAGTGCAAAGATAATGAACAATAAAGAAAATACAAAAGTAGTGAGGAAAATTTTTCAAGCCTTCGCTTTTGCCTCCCGTGCTGCCTTGTTTTCCTCCATCTCTTCCTTATACATTTTGAATGGCAGGGTATCATCAATCATGTACCTGAGGGTGAGGTGCGTCTTGGCCTTGTGAGCACCCAGGGCTTCGTAGATTGAGATCATCTTCGGGTTAAAGTCGCCTACCCATGACAGCTCCAGTTCCCTGTAAAACCGTTTTCTGCGGAAAACCCGGAACAGTTCGAGGAAGATGGCTGACTCGATGCCGCTGTTCTGGTAAGAGGGGTGCACTCCGGCCACCAGTGCCCGGGCGCGGGTCATCTCGTGGGTCATTTTGTAATAGACGAAGCGCATCTTGTTCCAGAGGGTCAGGCGGCCGTTGAAGTGCCTGATGATCTGGTTCAGGTCAGGGAAGATGATGAAAAATGCAACCGGCTTTTCATTGTGATAGGCAAACCAGATAAGCTCGGGATCAATGAATGCCTTCGCCTGTTGCAGCGTGTTCTGCAACCGGGCGGGATCAAGCGGAGTGAAGTCCTCCTTGAACACAGCCCAGGTGGCGTTATAGATCTCGACCATGTCAGCTGCGATTTTCTCGCGCTGCGAATATTCGAAATGCCTGTAGGTGTATCCCGGCCGCTTTGAGATCCATTCGGCAATCTTCCTGAACCGCTCGGGGAATACCTCCACGGAGGCAACATCCTTGTGGTAGCTGTACTGTTCGAAGTAGGTCCGGAATCCGTATTCCTCAAAATATTTCCGGTAGTAGGGCTTGTTGTAGGGCATCCCGAAACCGGGTTGCATGAATCCCTCCACCAGGAGTCCCCAGTAGTTGTCGTTCTCACCGAAGTTGATGGGACCGTCCATTGCCTTTATGCCTCTCGCAGTCAGCCATTTCCTGGCAGTGTCGAAGAGAATGAATGCGGCCTCGCGTGACTCGGTTACCTCGAAGAAGCCGAGCCCTCCCGTGGGTTGCCGGTTGGCTCTTGACCGTTCCTCATCAATGAATGCAGCCACTCTGCCGATTGTGGTTCCGTTGTCATCCGTGAGAATCCATCGGGTTGCCTCACCGCGCCGGAATGCTGCGTTGCGCTGTGGATCGAAGACCGATTCCGTTTCGCTGTCAAGAGGGCAGACCCAGTTCGGATCTCCCTTGTAGAGCCTTTTGGGGAACTCATTGAACTCCCTTTTAAGGGCTTCCGTTTTCACTTCAGTAATATTCATGTCTGTCAAACCTGAAGGTTAAACCATGAAAGTACTTTTTCCCTCCCTGCGACAGTCTCGTCACGGTGGGTGAACTCGTTTGTACGCCTGTTGTAAATATAATCAGCGCTCCACTCTGAGGCATTTTCCCTGATCTCGCGCAGGGCGCCGATAACCGTCTCAAGTTCGTCACCGGTCATTGTCGGGTGCACGGAGAGGCGCACCCATCCGGGTTTTTCGGAGAGGTCTCCCCTGTTGATCATCTCGGTTATGCGATGGCTGTGGTCATATGTCACATCCAGCAGGTAATGTCCGTAGGTGCCGGCACAGGCACAACCGCCGCGGACCTGGATACCGTACCGGTCGCTGAGAAGCTTCACAACCAGGTTATAGTGGAGGCCGTCAATATAGAAGGAGACGGCTCCGAGCCTGTGCCTGATGTCCGGCGCCAGGATATGCAGTCCGGGGATGGCCTCCAGTCCGCTGAAGGTGCGCTCAAGCAGTTGCTCCTCGCGTATCCTTATGTTTTCTGTTCCCAATTGCTCCTTGAGCCTGATTGCCATTGCAGCCCTTATCATCTGCAGGAATCCCGGTGTACCGCCGTCCTCGCGCGACTCTATGCTGTCAACGTACTTGTACTCACCCCACGGGTTGGTCCAGTCAACCGTGCCACCTCCGGGCTGGTCGGGGGCGGTGGATTTGTAAAGTGACTTGTCAAAAATCATTATGCCTGATGAGCCGGGACCGCCAAGGAATTTGTGTGGCGAAAAGAAGATGGCGTCAAGCTTCTCCATCGGGTCAGCCGGGTGCATATTCATATCTACATAAGGTGCCGATGCGGCGAAGTCAACGAAGCAGAGGCCGCCGTGGCTGTGCATTACCCGGGCCAGCTCATGGTATGGGGTAAATACCCCGGTGACATTTGAGCAGGCTGAGAATGAGCCGATTTTGAATTTCCTGTCGCTGTACTTCTGAAGTGCATTCTCCAGGTTTGCCGGGTCAACGGTGAGGCCGGCACCCGGTTCAATGATGACCACATCGGCCATTGTCTCGTACCAGGAGGTCTGGTTCGAGTGGTGTTCGATATGGGAGATGAATACCACAGGCTTTTCACTGTCACCCAGGCATCGCGCCGTTTTCGGATAACTACAGCCCTTGAGACCCAGGATGCGCTGGAACTTGTTGATTACTGCTGTCATACCAGCACCGGCAGCAATCAGCACATCATCAGGACCGGCATTTACATGCTTCTTGATGATCTCCTGTGCGTGATGATAGGCCCAAGTCATCATTGAGCCGGTTTCAGATGTCTCGGTATGGGTGTTGCCCACGAAAGGACCGAAGGAGCCGGTCATTCTTTCCTCTATGGGTCCGTATAGCCGGCCGCTCGCTATCCAGTCACAGTAAATGATCTTTTTGCGTCCGTACGGGGTGTTGTACTCCTGGTCAATCCCCACGATGTTTTTCCTGAACTTGCCGAAATAATCCTCCGCCGGCCGGTTGTCTATTGTCATAATCAATGGCAAATATTTCCCGGTCAAAGATAATTCTTTTTGTGATCGGAGACAGGCAGGCAAGAGCAGCTTTGCCGCGGGGACAAACGTCAGTGGATGTCGATGATGCGGTGGTCTATCAGTACGAACAGCAGGATCAGCAGAGAGGAGTATACGAGCCAGCTGGTGAGGGGAATATACTCCTGAGGCTTGATTTTCATCTTCTTCCAGACATACCAGATGAGGAACAGTTTCTCCAGGAAGTAGACTATGAATGTTGCGAGGGCCACCCCTACCACGCCGTAGGGTTTTATCAGCCACAGGCTGAGGGGTACGTTTATTGCTATCTCCACTGCGGCAGCATAAAGAGTGACATTGGTTTTCCGCCGTCCTATTATTATTGTCTGCGGGAAGACCAGGCGGGGGACAATCAGCACGAGGTAGATCATGAACACGTCTGCGCTTCTCGTGAACTCCGGGGTGAAGAGTCGCGGGTAAACCCACCGTGCCACGAGCATTGTCACCATTGAGAGAGGAAAGAGGTATTTTATCAGTCTGTCCGAACGCTTCCGGAGGGTCCCGAGTGCCTCGCGCATTCCCTCCCTGGTGCTGAATAGCGGGAGGAGTGCGTTGCTCAGCCCGTTTGCGAGAAGCAGTACCAGGGGGAACTCCTTGGCGCCGTACCGGTACATTGCAAATACCCCCGGATCTGCATAGCGGGCGGATATTATTATTCCGTCAATATACTGAGCTGATCCGCTTATGAGAAAGGTAAGTATGAGGGGCATCCCCACCCTGAGGTGTTCCCTGATGAAGTCATATGAGACTTTCAGGAGTGTGTAACGGCGGAGCAGGATTATCAGCCATACCCATCTGACAGCCGTGATTGCAAAGAGTCCCCATATGGCGCTTTTTTCGTCATAACCGGCTATGACCGGGGCGAGCACCAGCACCAGCTGGGCTGAGTAGGTATAGATTCCGTATTGGAGGATCCTGTGTGGCCTCTTGTTGAGGAGATATATATATTCTATAAGTGCGACAGGGTTGCTGAGGAGGATATAGAGCAGCAGGAGGTTCGGGTATGGTATATCGGGCTTGCCCTGTGATGACTCAAGCATGAACTTTATCGGGATTCCCAGGAGGAATACGAGTATGCTGAAGAAGGATATGAGGAGGAAGGCGTTATAGATTTCGGGTGATTTGCGGCCCTCCCTGTCACCGTCATCCCGGAATGTCCTGTTCCGGTTATACAGGGTAAGGAGCGACTGGATGATACCTGTGACCCAGAAGAAGCTGAGGAGGCTGGAGATGAAGAGGAACAGTTCCCAGTTGCCGATCTGGGCTCGGGAGAGGTGGCTTTTTGTAAATATTATGCTGATAATCAGGAAGGTGACAAATCTGAGCAGTTGTACGGCCTGCAATCCGGAGATATTGTCTATGAATTTCAGTTTTGTCAAACTTTCCTTTTCTTGAATCTGAAACGCGTTGATGCAGCAATAATTGTACCGTTATATTTTGGTGGGGCTAAGTTACGATTTGGATCAAACGTCAACAAAATAAAAATAAGTTTTTGCAAAATGGGAATTTTGCTGTTTATTTGCACCTCGGAAAACGGTGGTTGTAGCTCAGTAGGTTAGAGCGCCAGATTGTGGATCTGGAGGTCGCCGGTTCGAACCCGGTCTTCCACCCTGTCAGAAACAGCTGACCCTGAATTAAGGGTCAGCTTTATTTTTTTAAAAAATTCAAGAAGCTTGCTTCGCCTAAATTTTTGAAAAATAAAGCTGATCCCCGGACCTGTCCGGGGATAGCTGTTTCTGACAGAAGTATCTCCCATCCGGCTCACCGCACGAGCCCTGCGAGTGCGGTAACCCGGCATTCAGCCTTTTCTGACAGAATTATCTCCCATCCGGCTCACCGCACGAGCCCTGCGAGTGCGGTAACCCGGTCCGGAATGCACCTTTGCCCTGATATCGTCTCTCCGGTTCGTCCCTCCCGCACTGTAATCTCCCCCTTCCGGTACTTTCAGGTCTGTCCTTCGTACGTACTTATACATACTTAATATATAGTGACCTCCATTTTTTTTCACTTGGGTTGAGATATAAAAAAAAAATTCCCTACATTGCACCACTTGAATTTTAACCTAAATCTAAGTCGTATGAAGAAACTATTTCTGTTCTTTGTTTTGTTTGTGTTAGCGGGTGCAAGCACCCTGTGGGCACAGACAAAAGTCATTACAGGTACGGTTACCTCCGCTACGGAGGGGGAAGGAGCAATTCCCGGAGTATCTGTGTTCGTCAAAGGCACTACAATTGCTACATCAACGGACGTCAACGGTAAGTACCAGCTGACAGTTCCCGAAGATGCAGCTACTCTTGTCTTCTCCTTTATAGGGATGAAGCAGAAAGAGGAAAGTATTGCCGGACGTTCAGTGGTCAATTGCGTGATGGAGTCTGACGTGGTCGGTCTCAGCGAGGTTGTTGTAACAGCACTCGGCATCAAGAGAGAGAAGAGGGAGATCACCTACCAGACCCAGAAGGTTGACAATGCAGAACTGGCAGCAGCCCAGCCGACGAGAGCAGCAAGTGCACTCGCAGGTAAGGTTGCAGGTCTGCAGATCAACGTACAGGACAACAGTGTTAACCCAACTACCCAGATCATCTTAAGAGGTCTTCGTTCAATATCATCGGACAACCAGGCACTGGTAGTCATCGACGGTGTAATTGCTTCGTTGGGCGCTTTTGATGACCTCAACCCCAATGACATCGCTGACCTCAGCATCCTCAAGGGGGCAACCGCAGCAGCACTCTACGGCTCAAACGCCGCCAACGGTGCTATCGTGGTTACAACCAAGAAGGGCCAGGCAGGCGAAAAGATCACCGTGGGCATCAACTCATCATATACCGCTGAGAAAGTGGCTTACATGCCCGACTTCCAGACAGAATACGGTACAGGATGGGAAGGCGCCTATGACGCAGTTGAGAATACAAACTGGGGGCCCCGTTTTGACGGAACCCTCCGCCAGATCGGTCCCACATGGGCGGACGGAACATACCAGGCCGTTCCCTATGCACCGGTGAAGGATAACCTGCTTGCATTCTTTAACACCGGTCATAACTTCAACAACACAGTTTACCTCAGCGGAAGCCATGAAGCAAGTAAATTCTATGTTTCAGTCGGCGACCAGAGGGCATCAGGCATCGTTCCTGACGACACCTACCAGAGGAATACAGTCAGGGTTAACGCCAGCAAGAAAGTTGGTAAGGTTGAGCTTTCACTCAACTCCAGCTTCTTCAAGGACGAAACTGACGTGGTCGGCGGTACAATCGGTGATCAGGACAGGCCTCTCTACTGGTTCCTCCTGAACACCTCGGCAAACATACCTCTTGCACGTTACTCCGACTGGAGGAATGACCTTTATGCCACACCCGACGGTTACTACAACGCATACTATCAGAACCCTTACTGGGCAGTCGGCACTAACAGAAACAACCAGAAGTCGAACAGGCTCAATGGTAACGTCCAGATGTCATGGGATCCGCTCAACTGGCTTAACGTTACAGCAAGGGTAGGTACCAACACCGTATGGTCAAACGGCAAGAACTGGAGAGCAGCACAGACCTATGATCCTGATCTGCAGCCTTCAGCCGGCGCTGTTTCATCATTCGTCGAGGACAATGAATCACAGTCATCAGAAATCATCGAGGACCTCCTCGTAACAGGAACCTTTGAATTCGGCGACTTCTCGCTGAAGTCAATCCTCGGTGCATCGAACTACAACTATATCTACCGTTACAGCAAGATCAGGGCTGAGAACCTCAGTATTCCTGATTTCTATGATATATCAAACGGTACCGGAACCCCGACTGTTGAAGCAGATGCTTCACAAGAGGTTAACTTCGGCTTCTTCGGTGACTTCACGCTTGGATTCCGCAACTATCTCTACCTGAACTTCTCAGGAAGAAATGACTGGACATCCACACTGGCACAAGGAAACAACAACTACTTCTACCCGGGCTTCGGTATCTCATTTGTCCTTACGGATGCTATCGATGCTCTCAAGAACAACAACATCCTTTCGTATGCCAAGCTGACTGCATCGAACTCAACGGTTTACAATGACCTCGGAGCCTATGCAATCAACGAGAGATACAGCAAGCACGGTTCATTCCCGTTCGGTGAAGTAAACGGTTTCGTACTCAACGCCACAACTGTTGACGCCAACATCAAGAAGGAGAAACTGAACACAACCGAATTCGGTGCCAACCTGGGTCTCTTCCAGTCAAGGATTATGATCGATGCATCATACTTCATGACAACTACAACTGACCTTATCACCTACACTACACCGTCAGTTTCTTCAGGATCAACATCATTCCTTACAAACATCGGATCTCTTAAAGGATCAGGATGGGAAGTTTCAATTGGCGGATCAATAATCAAGGCTAAGGAATTCACATGGGATGCCAGTCTGAACTACTCGACAATGACAACAATCGTAGAGGAAATCTACGAAGGGCTTGATGAGGTTGCAGTAAACACAGGCACGAATATGGGGATCTACGCCATTGTTGGTATGGCTTATCCGCAGCTGAAGACAAATACTTATATCAGGGATCCCCAGGGCAGGATAGTGATCGACCCCGCTACCGGTTTCCCCCGTCAGAGTGCAGCTCTCGAGCCTCTGGGCAGGACGACACCCAAGCACATCTGGGGTCTGAACACTTCACTCAAGGCATTCGGTTTCGCTGTTTCAGCAACAGTTGACTACAGGACGGGCCATGTGTTCTACGCTCAGGGCCAGGATGCAATGGAATTCGTTGGAAGGTCAATGGCAAGCGTTTCTTCAAACAGGCAGGATTTCGTGATTCCGAACTCGGTAATCGAAACCAGCGATGGCGTCTATATCGAGAACACAAACATTCCTGTTCAGAACGGACGTCAGAGCTACTGGACTGACACCTACAACGATGTGAAGGAGAACTATGCTATTGATGCCACAGCATTCAAGGTCAGGGAACTCTCTTTGTCATACACCCTCCCGGCAACTGTTATCAAGAGCACTCCTCTTCAGAAGGTATCTGTCGGCTTAATAGCCAGAAACCTCTTCACTCTCCTTCCCGGAGAAAACGCCTTCTCTGATCCTGAGTTCAACAACTCTACGAGCAACAACAACGCGATCGGGATCGGCGGTTACTTCCAGATGCCTCCGACAAGATCGTTTGGCGTGAACTTAAACATAGAATTTTAAAGGAGAATAGTATATGAAAAGTATAATAAAGTTCGCTATAGTGCTGATGGTCACCGGACTGTTGGCATCATGTGAAGGTTACCTGGACGTAAACACCGACCCCAATAACCCGACCACAGTAACACCCAACCTTGTGCTGCCTGTTGGCCAGTATTACACCGCACTGTACCACACAAGAGACAGGGGTCTCAGCCATCTTGGCAATATGATGATGGTCAACTGGAGCCAGAGCGACGGTTTCGCATGGTATTCCGATGAGTTCAAGTACAATGTGACTTCATCTTTCTACGCAGGCGTATTCAACAACACCTTTGCAAACACACTCAAGCAGTACCAGATCCTTT
>JAEYZD010000116.1 GCA_023430725.1 Bacteroidota bacterium
GTTTGTTGAAGTGGTATGCAACCTGAGTTACACCGCTCTGTGTCGCGCTGCGATATGGCTGTACAACCAGCGAGGCGGCTGAGAAGTAATATTTGACCTCCTCGTCACTGATGAAGTGTGAATGGAAGAATATCCTGTCTCCCAACCCGAGGCTGTGGATCAGATCGAAGTATGGTTTTTCGTCCTCATAGAACTCCCCGGCCACAATGAGCTTCACTCCAAGATCGCGGATGCACTGTTCTGCCATCGCCTTCAGAAGAAGATCAAGTCCCTTGTATCCCCGGATGAATCCGAAGAAGAGCATGAACCGGTCAGCAGGACAAAGTTTAAGGCGCACTATGGCCTCTGCCCGCGATACAGGGACGCTGTAGTTGTCAAAGAGCGGGTGCGGCGAGATAACGCATGGCATCTCCGCCGAGAACTCCCTGAGATCCTTCTCCACCGCTTTCGTCATGACCAGTGCGCCGTCAATGCTCTTCACGAAGAACTTTGTCAGAAGCCTGTCGCCGAACCGTCTCTCATGCGGAACAACATTGTCAAAGATTGTGACGACGCGTGTGTAACCGTTGCTTCGGACAAGCCGTGCGATGAATCCCAGCGCCGGGGCGAGAAATGGAAGCCAGTAGCGCATGATGACAAGATCCGGACGGGTACGCCTGAGCCGGAGCCCGATGCTGAACCAGTTGATGGGATTGACCGAATTGATTGCCCGCGTTATAGGCACACCCTCCGGCGCATAGCCGTGGTCATACTGTGACTTCCCGGGAAAAAGGAAAGAGGGATACTGAAGTCTGAAAGTATAGATGGCAGCAGCATCACCCTCCTGGAGCAGTTGCTGCGCCAGTCTCTCGTTATAGGCTGCGATGCCTCCCCTGTAGGGATGGGCAGGGCCACATATCACAATACGCATCATACCCTTCAGCGGTCAG
Source organism: Bacteroidota bacterium (assembly GCA_023430725.1). Taxonomy (GTDB): domain Bacteria; phylum Bacteroidota; class Bacteroidia; order Bacteroidales; family VadinHA17; genus SR-FBR-E99. Next base: position 930 of record JAEYZD010000116.1, read on the forward strand.
CATTGACCCAGTCGGCCAGGTAACGGTACTGTGGCTCGAGATTCCCTCCGGAAGTGAGAGTCGCGCGCTGGATCATCGGTGAATTAATGCCGTTGAACAGGTCATGCAATACGTTTTCCATCAGCTGCTTGCCAAAGTCACCAGAGGCATCCCTCGGCAGTTCGCCAGGCAGGTTGTCAATTGACATCACAGCAATGCTTTCAGGATGGCTGAAAGCCTCTTCCTCACAGTGCCTGTGGCGATTGTAGCCATAGAAGGGATCTGCTATCGTGGTAGCCCTCAGTGTGGTGGGGATGGGCCCGCCGATGTCACAGCTGATATCGCCAATCACCGATATCCGGAAATCAGGCTTTTCAACATCCTCCTTTGTGAAGAAGACAGGCGACCTGGGGTCCCAGAAGTGTCCGGTGATAAGCACGTCGGTCACCCTGGTGAATTTGACGAAGTCGGACCGGTAGTCCTCAGGATGCTGGATCAGTGTATTGAAGTCAAACGGGCGTCCGTCAACGTGTTTCACGTAGTGTTGCGGCCCTATCTGGCAAACTGTGGGAACATCATATTCCTTCGTCAGGTACTCCTCAGGTGACACCCTGAGAAGGTTGGTGCAGTTGGCCAGTGTCTCCATGGCTCCGTTGGCAACGCGTCCCTCGCCGGTCACAAGGATTTTCAATCCGGGTTTGAGCTGTATCAGCCTCAGGCCGGCCCACATTTCATCGAGATCATGGCATTGGTAGGCTGGTTTCAGTTTGAACCTGTTGCTTTTTATGCCCCTGGCTCTGAGAGCGTTATAGGCTCCGACAATTCCCGCCCAGCGACCAAAGGCAACTACCCGCTGTCCTTTGTCGGTGGTGAGGTATTCGTAGTCAATTATTCTCACCTGGCGTTTGAGGATCTCGCGCAGCATCTCGAGGTTATGATCCTGTTTTTTCGCCACATGGGCAAAGAAGAGGTATGTTTTGCCCGGGATGAAGTATCTTTTGTCCACCTCCTTGACTCCCATTAGGATGTCACAGTTGCTGAGGTCTTCCCTAAGGGGGATCTTCAGGTATTTGTATTCATCATCAGTAAAACAGCGGATATCCGAAGGCTGTACATAGAATTCCACGAAGGGATATTTTTCCCTCAGCTCAACCACCTGTGCGGGGGTCAGTGGCACTCTTCTGTCCGGCGGGATTTTTGTTTCGCGAACCAGGCCTACCTTCACTTTCTTTTCCATGTCAGAATAATTTGATCTTGCCGTGAAGATAAGAAATCGGCCCGATTTTTGCGAAGACTTTTGTCAGAGCGACGTATAAATGAGTAATTTTGCGTTGTGAATACCACAAATGGGGCTGACCTGGTTTTGACAGCAAGCCGCGGTGGTATGTAAGCATGCAGAGTAGGGTGACGCATCTCTATAACTTGTGTCTCACAACAACAACTGGCGAGAATAACTACGCTCTTGCTGCGTAACCTGCTAAGCAGATTATGCTTTATTCCGGCACAAGGTGCTGGAACGAGACGTTTCCCGGGCGGTGATGCCCCGTACCAACCCGATCAGGAAGCGCACGCAATTCAGGGATAGCCTGATGGTCTCTCCGGCCTGAAGGTGAAATAACAGGAGATAAGGAGTGATTCGGATGTCTGCCACCTGGTCACTCCCGACAATCAAGGCAGAATAAGCATGTAGAAAGCATATGGTCGCCTTGCCTGGACGCGGGTTCGACTCCCGCCAGCTCCACAAGAAAGCAATGACAGACACCCCCGAAAGGGGGTGCCCTGTTTATGGCGGGAGGCAAAAAAGCTTGCTTTTGAAGCCTCACGACTGAAAGAGGGCAACCATGCGGAGCATGGTGTCTGTTATTGCTTGCATCTTTGAAGCTTAGGGATCACCGAAGGTACCCCCGCCATGTCTGAAGCTTCTGCTACCTGTTACTTTACCAGATCCCTGAAAACTGATCCGAATATCAGATAACCGGTGTTGCCGGCAATTGTACCCTCATTTTGTCCCCACAGGAATGGCCAGTCGTCATAGTTTTCAAAGTGGTCAGGTTTTCTGAATAGTACCCCCGGGGCGACATTGCCCGGAATGAAAGAGAAATCAGCCCGGTTATTGCCGTAAAAGACTGCCTTCGGACGGGCGGCTCCCACCGCTGCCACGAATGAATAATTATGGTACGGATGGCAGCCAAACAGCCAGCTGCTGGTCTTGAAGGCATGATCAACATCAATGATGTCAGGAAAATACTTGCTCGCAAAGCAGACGGTAGTGCCGAAATTCACCACCTCTCCCCCTCCTGCCCAATTGCCCAAACCAATGGGCACTCCATAAGGATTATCCTTTTCAAGCCCCTCGATGTATTCCCTGTACTTTACTACATACGGACGGAGCTTCTCCCTGTAGGATTCATCCATGTATGGTATGGCATCCAGCGCGGTCAAAAGACTGAAGCTGACAAAACGGTCAAGTGCAGGCCATAGAATTTCAAGGAATTTGTCTCTGTACTGTTGTTCACCTGTCGAGATGAACAACTGTAGATTGGTCCCCATGTTTGCCGGTCCGCCTCCCCATGCGCGATTGTCCTGCGGCCTTTTGGCGATTAATTCCGTTGCCTCTTCCATCAGTCTTTTGGACTGCTGAAGGGCTCTCTCCGAGAGATCATCATTGTATCCCTTCAGTGACCGGCTTGCGGCAGCCAGCATCGTTGACGCCATCAGGTCAAGACCCGGATTGCGGCTTGTAAATGCCCACATATCATCCCTGACTCCGCTCGAGCGGCCGTCAGCGGCTATCTCGTACGGGCCGAGGTCCGGATTATAAGGAAGACCATCGGTAATTGAGGCTGCGTCACCAAGATGATGGTAATTATCGAGAACAGAGTTCGAAAGCGTCTGTGCCATGTGGCCGATAATCTCTGCCTGGGCCACAAGGTTCAGCGTTCCGTGCTCGATGAACTGCAACATGTCAGGTGTTCCGTCCGGACGGTGAAGATCGACATAGCGCTGCCTCTGATCAATAAAAGTCTGATCCCTCACTGGTTCAAAATACTCCCATGTTCTTACGAAGTTCTGCACGACCATTATGTTTGATCCGGTCTCGATATCAAAATCGCCTGCATCGAAAAAACCGCCGATATTCAAGCCGGGGATCAGCTCCAGCGCCTGGAATCTGGTGTCGGTAGTCGGCCCCTGCCCGTGCAGGTCAAAATGATCGGTGTTCGGCGGAGCCTGGAGATAACCCTCTTTGAAAGGCTCACCATGCCAGACCCTGTAAGCCTCGTTTACGAACATATGATTCATGTGGATCGGAATCCATACATCGCTCGTGGCATCTGTTATCCTGTCGTAAACACTGTTTTCAATCAGGAAGTTATTCGTTTTGAATTTTCCGTACTGGATGTAGTATATCCCCGGGCTCGTAACTGACGAGAAATCGAATTTCACATAGTGGTACTTGAAATAGTCGCCCCATGGGACAACATTTCCGCTGAATACTCTGGCAGCGCTGCCATCTTCGCTCACCCTGAAAATTGATGCTTTCGGCAGGGGTTTATCCATTTTATCCAGTTCAATGACAGAGACTTTGGGTTGTGACGGAAGGTATCCCACCTGTGAAAAACCGATGATTGGTTCTCTGATCCAGCCTTTGATTGCATTTGGCTCAACGGTCCAGGTCAGGACCTTCCCTGTTTTTCCTGCCGGGAGAAGGCTGCGAACGACGAACCATCCGTTTTGTGCCACCACACGACCGTCATAAAGCATCAGGTCTGCATCGTGCGAAGTGATTTTCACCATTCGTCCGGGATCATCAGGCGCCAGAAGAAAGGTGCGGCCGGTTTCAAGCGGCAGGGGGTCGATATATCGGCCGGTTCCCCTGTCGTCCGAAGTCACATAACCTTTGAACTGTTTAGTTTTCTGGCTGTTGGGTTTTGTAATGCTGTTTCCTGCCACGTAGCGCGGGAACCGGTTGTAGCGCCCATCCGCCACATAAGCCTTATTCCAGTATTGCGAGGGAAGAAACTCCAGGTTAAATCCGGCACTCCCCGCAAGTGCAGCGGGAACAGGTTTATCCAGATAAACAGAAATTTCAAAACCCTTACCCCTTGTGGTCACAACCACCCGCGAATCAAAATCGTAATCGTCGTACCTTAGCGCAACCTCAATAGTTTTTAATGCAGGGTCCACTTTCCGGGAGGGCATTGCCGGCACAAGATCCCACTGCTCCGGGGTGGAGGAAAGTCGTACAGCTCCACCCTGTGCTGTTCGGACGCCATGATGTATCAGTTCTATACCGGCATTTTTCTCATCGTTGAATCCTCCGGTAAACAGGTTGCTGTATACAAGGACGTTGACCCCTTGCGTCTCGAAATACTCAAGATCATTGAGTTTCAAACCCTGTCCGGAGGCATAATTAAGTGCCGCGGCCAGCAACAGTGCGAATGATAAAACAGATAGTCTCTTCATGTTTAACAGCATCAAATCAGGTAGTGGTATTAATTCAATCCTGCTCAGTGACTTTTAAAATTCCATTTGGAATTGTCACTGTTCATATCAAACCTGCCAAGTGAAGGTGTACTGTCTCCGACAGAAACCAGGGCCAGTTTCTCGCCTGAGCCCGGAACCAGCTTTGGCATAATTCTGTACGTTCCGTCAGTCAGCTGATCGATTCGCCATAACTGTTCCGGCGCACCTGTAAACTCAGGAACCGTTATTACCTCTGCATCCGCAGTTGCGGCCAGTGCCCGTTTTGTTCCCGCTATTACTATTCTGAAGTATGGGCCTCCCGGATATCCTCCGGCATCGGGGACCGCTTCAATTGTCCATCTCTGATGAGGGCGGGTCATATAATCCCCGATTCTTACACCAATGTTTCCGGCTGGCCATGTATGAATCACATCTGCCAGCACCTGCGACGGAACGGGTTTTACCGGTTCATCATTGTTTGGAGGAAATCCGCGCATGCTGCGAGGCATCCTCACAAAATCCACTGTCAGCTCCAATGCATATCCTCTTCTCACGGACTCGATTTCGTACGTTCCTTCCCTGAAATTATCTCCTGCCACAGGCCAGCCGTCTTTCCAGAGTAACGGACGGATGCCAAGAACACTGCGGCCACTTTGATCGAGATCAGCTTCATAATGACATGACATCTTTTCAACCCCATCTTCAAGAATCATGCGTCCGAAATGGCCAGGGCCGATAAGTCTTCCTCCTGCCGCCAGCACCATCTTGCCGCCGCCTCTCAGCATATCTCTTCCCATATTGTCGAGATAAGGGCCGGTTACGCTCCTGGAACGGCCGACAACAATATTATATGTTGAGTTTGCACCGTCGCAGCAGGTTCCGTGGGTGCCAAGAAGATAATACCACCCGTCACGGTACTCGAGGTCCGTGGCCTCACAATCAATTGCTATATCTATGGCTTTGTTGCCTTCAACACGCTTTCCAGTTGCGGGGTCGAGTTCTATAAGGCGGATAAACCCGAAATAGGTTCCGTAGGAACACCATAAACGGCCATCATTAGGATCCAGGAGGAGTCCCGGGTCAATTGCATCATTGTCTTCAATACCGTCAGACTGGGCAACGACAATGGCTTCCGTATATTTAAAATCCGGAGATAGCGGGTCCAGGGTGTTGTTCCACATTGTAAGTATTCTGCCGTTATGACCTCCACCCAGCCCCCCGCCTGTGGCGCCATAGACTATAAGATATCGATCACCGATTTTCATGGCATCCGGGGCGGCTCCTCCGCCAGGCCTTACTCCACCTCCGTTCCATGTCCAGCCATCTTCAGATATCAAACCGCCTCCGCCTGTTCCGAACGTGTAATATTTCCCGTCACATTCCATGATTGTTGACGGATCATGTATGAAAGGTTTACCAACCTGTGCTGTCACAGCTGCAACCAAACAGACTGATAACATGACTGTTGCGCCCAA
>JAEYZD010000122.1 GCA_023430725.1 Bacteroidota bacterium
GGCCTACGTACACCGAATTGATCCTTCGGTTGAGTGGCCGCAAAAGGAGCTTAAGGCATTTAACAGGGTAACGCTTGCCCCGGGAGAAAGTAAAACCGTAAGCCTTGCAATCCCGGCACAGAGTCTCATGTACTGGAACGAGAAGAATCAGGCATGGGACAATGATCCCTGTAAAATGGAGATCCTTGTAGGCGCTTCCGCAACCGATATAAGGATTAAAAGGGAAATCAGCCTCAGGTAATAAACAGATCCTCCCAGCCATCACAGTAGCATAAAATGAGAGTCCCGGAACTGCAATGCAGCAATCCCGGGACTCATTATTTTTCCGGATGATTTCCTGGTTACTTCACCGGCACCGGCTCACCAAAACCGGCTGCCTTCAATCCCTTCATCTGGGTTGCAGCATCACCGGCCACAACATAGTACATCTTCATCGGATCAATGTACTTCTGAACAGTCTCACTTACCTGTTCAACCGTAAGGCCCCTCAGATAATCCTCCTCCTGCTTTATGTAATCAAACGGCAGACCGTAGAATGTCATCGTGTTCAGCATACCCAGCTTGGCATCAATGGTTTCAAACCGCAGTGCATTGGACTTGAGTAAAGATCCCTTCGTGAAATCAACCATCTCCTGGGTGATGCCTGTCCTGTACTCGTTCATGATGTCACGGAACAGCTGTACCGACTCAAGCGTCGCATCCGACCTGACAGCCGCACTGGCCTGGAATACACCGAAATGCTTCTGTCCCATAAAATTAGAATATGCTCCGTAGGTGAATCCCTTCTCTTCCCGAAGTACCATGAACAGCTTCGCACTTGCGCCGCCACCAAGCAGGTGGTTTGACACAACTGCCTTATAATAATCAGGATGTGTCCGGGGTAATGAGAGTGTTCCGATATTTATTACTGACTGCTTCGCGTCAGGCACATCAACAAAATAAACTCCGGATTTTTCAGGTAACGGGGGGAATGTGAGCGAGGGCATCATAACATCTTTTGCAGCCCACTTCTCACTCATTCCTGCCAGTGCCTTTTCAACTCTTGCCTGGTCGATATCACCCACCACAAGGAAGCTGGCAACAGAGGGTGAAATATTCTTCTCATAGAAGGCTTTCAGATCATCCATTGTGATTGCCTCAACACTCTCTACGGTGCCACTAAGGTCTACAGACAGTACATTGTCTTCACCCAGCACGAGTTTGTCAAATGCAGCTCCGGCAACGTAATTGGGATCAGCCAGGTTACGCTTGAGGTTGTTGATTGTACGTGTCTTGTTCAGTGAGAACTGCTCTTCATCCCAGCGGGGCTCGAGAAGCATCTCCTCAACAAGGGCAACTGTCTTCTCAAAGTTGCGTGCAAGCGTATTCACAGAGACTGTTATCCTCTCATCGCTGCAGCCGATATTGATGACGGCGCCGAGAAGCTGTATCTCCTCCTCAAGTTGCTCCGGGGTCCTGTTTTTGGTTCCCTCGTTGAGCATCGATGCGGTGAAACGTGCTACACCCGGTTTTGCCGGATCATCAAGCATATGCCCACCCTCTATTACAATTGAGTAAACCACAAGCGGCAGTTCGTGCTGCCCTATTCCGAAGATCTTCATCCCGTTTGAAACCTCTGAAGTCCAGACCTCGGGGATATTGATTGAAGGATCGGGACCCGGTACGGGAGCAACCGAACGGTCGAAGCTGCTCGGAGTCTTTTCTATAACCTCTTCACCGCCTGCAACCACTTCCACCTGCGTGGCCTTTGTAATATCCTCCTCAACTATGCCGGCATTGACAGAGCCTTCCGCAACCAGGTCAGGCTGACCCTTCGGAACAAAGCTGGTGGCAACATAATTCTTACCCTTTATGTACCTGTTGTAAACATCCCAGACATCATCCATTGAAACACTCTTCATCATCTCCAGTTCCTCGAGCATAAAGTCAGGTGAGCCGGCAAGCTCATTGTACATTGCAAGCATGAATCCCTTGTACATCACGCTGCTCATCATCAGGTAATAATTCCTTTCGAGTCCTGCCTTTATACGCTCCAGGTCACGCTCGGTGAACTTATCCGTCTCAAACCTTTCGAATGCCTCAAAAATAGCCTTCTCAACATCATTCAGGCTTGTCGAGGGATTGGCTGTCACGCTGATCTGCATCTGCCCGGCAAGCTCCTGCGACTGGTTATAGGCTGACACGTTGGAGGTCAGCTTCTTCTCCTTGACAAGTACCTTGTAGAGAGGCGAATTTTTGCCAACTCCCAGGAGCTGTGCCAGTACGTCCAGCGAATAGGAATCCTTCGTGAACTGCTGGGCCACCGGATAAACCATCGTGTACTGCGGCGCTCTCGCGAAGCCGTCCTCATGAAAAAGCTTCTTCGTCTCTGACAGTGTGACGGTCATTGGCTCCGGATCAGCCAGCTCCTCACCTGCGGGAATCTCGCCGAAGTACTTTTCAATCAGAGCCTTGACCTCTTCAATCTCATAATCTCCTGAAACTACGAGTGTTGCGTTATTGGGAATGTAGAACTTCTTGTGAAACTCCTTCACATCGTCTACAGTGGCATTTGCAAGATCCGCCATCTCCCCTATCACGTCCCAGCTGTAGGGATGACCCTGCGGATACAGACTCTTGAGAATTACATAGTCAGTATGTCCATATGGCCTGTTGTCAACACCCTGGCGCTTCTCGTTCTGCACCACGTTCTGCTGCAGGGCAAACGACTGCGGGGTGACTGTGTTGCGAAGAAAACCCATCCTGTCTGACTCAAGCCACATTGCCAGTTCCAGGGCATTCTTGGGCACCACCTCGAAGTAGATTGTCTGGTCAAAACTGGTCCCGCCGTTGAGATCACCGCCTGCACCCTCAATATACTTGAAGAACTGATCCTCCTCAACATTCTCCGAGCGCTGGAACATCATGTGTTCAAACAGGTGCGCAAACCCGGTTTTGCCCGGAACCTCCCGCGCAGATCCCACGTGATAGAGTATCACCAGTGATGCAATCGGGTCCGACTTGTCCTCGTTGAGGATTACTGTAAGTCCGTTGTCAAGCTTGTATGTCTCGTAGGGGACAGTTAGCTGTGTGCCTTTTTCCTTGCCGCAACCTGCCATCAGCAGAAGGGCGGCAATCATTGAAAATGTAAAAAATCTCTTCATCTGTTTAGTATTACTGTAACTGTACGGGCTCTCCGAACCCGAGTTTTTTAAGTTCCTTCATCTGTGTGGCAGCATCGCCGGCAACAACATAATACATCTTCATCGGATCAATGTATTTGTTAACCATAGCGCTAACTTCTTCCACGGTAAGCTGCCTAACATAATTCTCTTCCTGTGCGATAAAATCCTCAGGCAGTCCGTATGCACTCATCGTGTTCAGCATCCCGAGGAGGGCGCGCTGTGTCTCAAACTGCAGCGCATTGCCCTTGAGCAGTGCATTCTTCGTGAAATCGACATCGCTCTGCGAAACCCCTGTCCTGTATTTGGCCATCAGGTCCCTGAAGATCTCAACCGACTCGAGGGTGGCCGTGGATCTTACAGCCGAGCTGGCCGCAAAGGTGCCGTAGTTCTTCATGCCCACCATATTGGTCCTTGCGCCGTAGGTGAAGCCTTTCTCCTCCCTGAGAACCAGGTTGACGTACCCGTTGAACGAGCCGCCAAGCTTGTAGTTGGCAACAAATGCAGGGTAGTAGTCGGGATGACCTCTCGGGATGGCCGGGGTTCCGATGAAAATGTTCGACTGTTTGGCATCAGGTATGTTGACGAAGTAAATTCCGGGTTTCTCGGGCGCAGGGGCGAAGGTCAGCTGAGGCATCTGAACCTCTTTGGCTGCCCAGCTGACGCTGAGCGAAGCGAGGGCCTTTTCAACCCTGGGCTGATCTACCGAACCCACGATGAGGAACCGTGCAACCGAAGGAGAGATGTTCTTCTCATAGAAATCACGCAACTGCTCCATTGTCATTGCCTTCACGCTCTCAGTCGTTCCGGATACATCGGTGGCGAAGATGTTATCCTTGCCCAGCACCAGCCCGCTCAGTGCCATTGAACCAAGATAGGTAGGATCGATTGAGCTTCTTCTCAGGCCGTTCAGTGTTCGGGTTTTGGCCAGTTCAAAGGCGGCGGAGTCCCACCGGGGCTCAAGCAGCATCTCCTCAACAATGGCGAGAGTCTTCTCGAAATTACGTGCCAGGGTATTGACACTGACTGTTATATCCTCAGAGCCGGCGCCGATCCTTATCATGGCTCCCAGAAGATCAATCTCCTCCTCGAGCTCTTCGGGGGTCTTGTTTTTTGTTCCCTCATTGAGCATCACCGCCAGCATGCTGGCCACGCCCGGAGCGGTAACGTCATCAAGCATGTGTCCGCCTTCGATGACAATATTGTACTGCACGAGAGGCACCTCGGTGTGCTGAATGCCGTACAGTTTCATCCCGTTGGCAAGTGACGATTTCCAGACCGCGGGAACGGTTACGGATACATCGGGTCCCAGCGGAGGCTGAACGGAACGGTCGAAGGAGGTCGGGGTCTTCTGTATCTCTTCGGCAACGCCGCCTTCGATCTTAACCTCTGTGGCCGCGAGGATGTTTTCTTCCTCAATGCCGGCATTTACTGAACCGCTGGCAGCCAGGTCAGCCTTGCCCTTCGGCACAAAGTTGGTTGCAACATAGTTCTTTCCTTTGATATACTTTTCATAAACATTCTTCACATCGTCAACGGTGACTGCAAGCATGTTATCCATATCCTGTTTGTAGAAGCCTGGATCACCTGCAAAGATGTCGTACTCGGCAAGCCTGAAGGCCTTGCCCTGCACGCCGCTGATCATATTGTAGAAGCCGGTCTCTTCTCCTGCCTTGACCCGCTCAAGGTCCTTCTCGGTAAAGCCTTCGGATTCGAACCTTCCGAATGCCTCGAAGACAGCCGACTCAACTTCTGAGAGAGAAACACCGGGATTGGCATTCACCGATATCACGAATGTGCCGGCCAGCTCCTGTGACATGTTTCTTGCCATGACATTCGATGTAAGCTTCTTTTCCTTCACAAGGACGTTGTACATCGGCGATTTCTTGCCGCCGGAAAGGATTTCCGATAGGGCTGAGAGAGCATAGGAGTCCTTAGAGTATCTCTCGGGTGTCGGGAAGGCCATCGTAAACTGCGCCGTGTTGGCGAAGTTATCTTCGTGGAAAAGCTTTTTCGTTTCGGGAAGGGTAACTGGCATCGGGGTAAGCTTTGCCACCTCAGGACCCTTCGGGATTTCACCGAAGTATTTCTGAACAAGGGTCTTGGCCTCTTCGGCCTCAAAATCACCAGCTATGGCAAGGGTTGCATTGTTCGGTATGTAGAAGCGGCCATGGAACTCCTTCACATCCTCCACTGTGGCGTTGAAGAGATCCTTCATCTCGCCGATAGTGGTCCAGCTGTAGGGATGATCCGCAGGGAACATTGCCCTTGCCATCACTGTCGATGAATGGCCATATGGCCTGTTGTCATAGTTCTGGCGCTTTTCATTCTGAACAACGTTCTGCTGAATGGCAAAGGCCTGCTTTGTTATGGTGTTTGTCAGATAACCCATCCGGTCTGACTCCATCCAGAGTACCATCTCCAGTGCGTTTTTCGGAACTGTCTCGTAATAGTTTGTGCGATCCTGGTTAGTGGATCCGTTCAGCGTTCCGCCTGCATTCTGAATCAGGCTGAAGTACTGGTCTTCTGGCACGTTCTCGCTCTGCTGGAACATCATATGCTCAAACAGGTGCGCAAACCCTGTGCGGCCAGGGACCTCGCGGTTGGAGCCGACGTGATAATAAATGGCAACGGAGACTATCGGGTCTGACTTATCCTGGTGAAGGATTACATTCAGACCGTTGTCCAGCTGATACTTCTCGAACGGAAGTGAGAGCTCCTCACCTGCCTTCTGCTGACATGAGGCAGCGGCAAGGAGAGCCAGGATCAAAAGTGCTTTGAACAGATGTTTCATGATTTGGGAGATTGGGTTAACTGATTGCATAATAATCAGCTAATTTAAAAAGAAATCCTGTTACCTCCGGCCGCCGTTAACATTTCTTCACATTACCCCGCCAGATAGTGAAGCAGACAGTCTGTAATACGTAACTTTTTGGATAAATTTGGTTACCAATACTTCCAGTAATGAACCGGACACTTAAAATTTTTGCCATCCTCCTCTCTGTCAGCCTTTCAATGTGCAAACCCGCCACAACCTCTGTTGAGCCCCCCAACGAACCCGGGAAACTTATCCACGACGGCAGCTCGGTCATCTTCAGTTATGGAGGAACTGAGGTCCTAACCCTTGAGACTGATATCCCTGCCTCCGCTTTCACAGTCAGGGAACTGACGGAGGAACGTGACGGCAAGGTCTCTCATGTTTTTACAGTCTCCTCGGTTTCCGGCGGGAGGATGACGATCACAGGCACAATCAGGGCAGGCAGTGAATCATTTGCCTGCGAGGCCGACCGCCGCATTGAAGGGGCACAGGTTGTCAGGCATGCGTACGGTCCCAGCCACAGTCTGCTCAACAGGGCAGTTTATGACAGACGGTCGGACTGGCTGCTGTCAGCAGATCAGTCTTATACCTCGGCATCATTCAGAATTGAACCCGAAACTGCTGACACTGCAGGGATCACTTACGCTCTGAGTATGACCGGCAACGAAGTCACCTTCAGGTTCAGACCCCGCTACTACCAGGTGCACAGGGGACTGGATTACTATGAACCCTGGAATTACCAGGTCTGGAAGGAACCGGTTGCGGGCTGGTGCTCATGGTTCGCATACAAGACTGACATAACTGAGGAGAATGTAAGGGAGGCTGCGGACGCGGTTGCTGAGACAATGCTCCCGTATGGCCTTGATTATCTTCAGATTGACGATGGCTACCAGCAGTTCGGAGGGAGACCTGACGCATGGATCACCCCGAATGAGAAGTTTCCTTCGGGACTTGACAGCCTGGCAGCCTATATCAGCTCCCGTGGGCTTAAGCCGGGGATCTGGACAAATGTTGCGGTACATGACTCAGCCTGGGTTCACTCCCATCAGCAGTGGTTCGTAAGGAACAGTAACGGCACACCGGCCGCCGGAAGATGGATCGGGTATGTACTAAATGGCCTGGAGGTTGAGATGCTTGATTCAGTTGTCACTCCCGTTTACAGCAGGTTCAGGGAGACCGGATGGCGCTATTTCAAACTTGACGCTCTCAGGCACCTTCTCTTCGAGGGATACAACAGCCACAGCAGCTTCTTCAGCGGTGGTTACGCTGAGCGCGAAGAGGCTTTCAGAAACGTGGTGCGCAGGGTGCGCGAAGAGACCGGGCGCGACAACTTCCTTCTGGCATGCTGGGGTGTGCTCCCCGGCGTGGTAGGGCTGGCAGACGGCTGCAGGATAGGGAATGACGGCTACGGATATACTGCCCTCGCCCAGTACAACTCCTTCAACAATGTTGTATGGAGAAATGATCCTGACCATATCGAACTTACACCACAGGAAGCATACCGCTCCTGCATGGCCACCTCGCTAACCGGTTCTCTCTTTATGGTAACCGACAAACCGGAGGTATACCACACTGACCTCATCACCCCGGCGCAGAAATCCCTTCCTGTTCTCTTTACCCTGCCCAGTCAGGTTTTCGACCTTGACCCATCCAGATCCGCAAACCTGGACCGCACCCTGACCGAGATGAGCGGCTCGGGAGAGCGGGAGAGCGATGGCAGCCGCACCTCCCCCTTCGACTTGTTCATGCTTGAGCTTAACCTTCCGTGGGAAAGATGGTGCGTCCTGGGCAGGCTCGGCGAAAAGGAAAAAGAAATCAGCCTTGGTGAACTGGGACTTGAACAGGGTAAGCCATACCTTCTTTACGAGTTCTGGTCTGACACCTTCCTGGGCACAGTAACAGACAAGATCGTCTTTGACACCCCTGATCCGAAGTACAACTGCCAGCTGTTCTGCATCAGGCCGGCTCAACCAAACCCGCAGGTGCTTGCCACTTCAAGGCATATAAGCTGCGGGGCTGCCGACCTGACTGATATTAAGTGGAAGGACAACGTTCTTTCCGGCGTCAGCCGGACCGTTGTCTCCGACACTTACACTCTCCTTGTCCATGAACCCCCCGGTTCCGGAACGCCCGCTGTAACAGCCACGGGCGGAAGAATCATTTCACAGACACTCGAAGGAAATGTAAGAAGAATAAGCATGGTGAGCCCTGACGGCGATCTGATCTCATGGAGAATTGATTATTCATCTGCGATCTCAGGACAGAATCTGAACAAATAATTGACTTATTTGTCTTTTATGCAAGAAACGTTAAACAAAATAAAATATGTTCGACCAGTTTGACCCTGCAGATGACAAGATGTTGCAGGTCATCGATAACAACGGAAAGGTCATCAGCAAGGAACTGATGCCCAAGCTCTCCGATGACGAGATGCTGAAACTGTATAAAGACATGCTCTTTGTCCGGACGCTTGATCACATGATTGTCTCGTACCAGCGACAGGGCCGCGTCTACACCTACCCACCCAACTACGGACAGGAGGCAATCGGGGTGGCAGCCGGTGCGGTGCTGAGGCATGACGACTGGCTGGTGCCGGCTTTCCGCGAGCTGGGCGCATGGCTGGCCAAAGGCGCTACAATGAAAGATGTGTTCATGTTCAACATGGGATTCGAAGAGGGTACCAAGTTCGCAGGTGCGAATCATATGCTTCCCTCCTCGGTGCCGATAGCATCACAGCTTCTCCATGCAGCAGGAATAGGATACGCCATCAAATATGAAAAAAAGGATGAGGTGGTTATGGCTTTCGTGGGAGACGGAGGGACATCGGAGGGCGATTTCCACGAGGCGCTCAACTTCGCCGGAGTGTGGAAGGTGCCCGTGATCTTCGTGGTGCAGAATAACCAGTACGCCATTTCGGTACCGGTAAAGATGCAGACTGCAAGCATAAACATGGCAATAAAATCAAAAGCATACGGCATTAAGGGTATCAAGGTTGACGGCAATGACATCTTCGCCATGCTTACTGCCTTCAGGTATGCCCACGAGTATGCCCGTAAGGAGAGCCAGGCTGTGCTGATAGAGGCCGTTACCTACCGCAAGGGCGCACATACAACCTCGGATGACCCCACCAAGTACCGCACAACTGATGAGGAGAAGAAGTGGGACCTTAAGGACCCGCTGCGCCGCATGAAGCTCTTCCTTGAGAAGAAGAAGCTATGGTCAGACGCACAGGAGGAAAAGCTTGTTGATGAGTACAATAAGGAGATTGACAGGCAGTTCATGGAGACCGAACAGACGGTCACCTATCCTCTTGAGGACGCCTTTAAATACACCTATGCCGAGATGCCGCAGGAGCTTCGCGATCAGCAGATTGAACATGAAAAATTCTTACAATGGAAAAACGGACGCAAATGAAAGCAATGAATATAGTCAATGCCGTCAATGACGCGCTGGACATTAAACTTACTGAGGACAAGAGTGTCGTAGTCTATGGTGAGGACGTCGGCTATGAGGGCGGCGTCTTCCGGGTCACCGAGGGATTACAGCAGAAACACGGTGTGGAGCGGGTTTTCGACTCACCCCTGGCTGAGTCAGGTATCGCCGGCACGGCGGTAGGAATGGCTGCTGCCGGCCTGCGCCCGGTGATAGAGATGCAGTTCTGCGGGTTTATCTACCCGGCTTTCAACCAGATTATCTCTCATGTAACACGAATGCATAACAGATCACGCGGCAAATACAAGATGCCGATAGTGATCCGCCTTCCATACGGTGGTGGAATCAACGCCCTGGAGCACCACTCCGAGAGTATGGAGGCAATGTTTGCACACATACCGGGACTGAAGATTGTAGTTCCGTCAACACCGCATGATGCTAAAGGACTTCTCATCTCTGCGATAGAGAGTGATGATCCCGTATTATTCCTTGAGCCCAAGCGCATATACCGCGCAATAAAGCAGGAAGTAAGTGAAGAAAAATTCTCAGTTCCTATCGGCAAAGCCAAGGTCCTGTCTCAGGGCACCGATGTTACAGTGGTTGCTTACGGCGCCATGATACGCGAGGTGCAGAAGGCAATGGTGATGGCGAAAGAGGCAGGATACTCGGTGGAGCTGATAGACCTGAGAACCATATATCCCCTTGACAAGGAGACAATTACTGCTTCTGTGAAGAAGACCGGAAGGATCATCTTCGTAGGTGAGGAACCCCGCAGCTTCGGCGTCGGATCCGAGATCATGGCCGTGGCCAATGAGGAGGCATTCCTCCACCTCGAGGCACCGCCAAAGAGGGTGGCTGCCTTCGATGTGATAGTACCCTACCCCAGGGGCGAACACCACTATATGATAACCCCGGAGAAGATCTTCTACGAGATTGAAAGAACTATAAAATTCTGAAGTAATGAGATATATATTCAAATTCCCGGATATAGGCGAAGGCCTCACCGAGGGTATCATCATCGAGTGGTACGTTGACAAGGGCACTGCCGTTAAGGTTGGCCAGCCGCTGGTGAAGATGGAGACCGACAAGGTGGTTACGGATATCCCCTCGCCCCGCGAAGGTGTCATCGCTGCCCGTTACGGTAAGGTTGGTGAAACCATTCACGTGGGAGAAACCCTCGTTGAGATAGAGATTGCCGGAGAAGCCGCAGCAGAAGCCCCTGCAACCCAGCCTGAGCAGGTTGAGGAGAAGGGCGCCGGCGTCGTCGGAACCATCGAGGTGGCATCAGGCAACGCACTTCTCCCTGCAAGTGAGGAAGGTACAGAGCCGAAGCCGGTTGCAGCTTCCGCAGAGCGAAGCAAGGTTCTTGCCACCCCGGTGGCAAGGGCAATGGCCAGGGAGATGAACATCGATATCAACCAGGTGACAGGTACAGGTCCCGCAGGCAGGGTGATGAAGAGCGATATACAGAACTTCCACGCTCCTGCAGCAGCGTACACAACCGTGGCCGCGAAAGCGCCCGCAGCCCAGGCTGTCCCAGGTGAGCTGATCGAGATCAGGCCGATGACCCAGATCAGGAAGTCAATAGCACGCAATATGCTGCGCTCGAAGCAGAGCACAGCCCATATGACCCTCTTCGAGGAACCTGAGGTCTCAAGACTGGTGGAGGCACGCGCCCGCTACAAGGAAGAGTACAAGAAGGAGGATCTCAGCCTCACCTACCTGCCCTTCATTATAAAGGCAGTGGTCGCAGCGCTGAAACGTCACCCGGAACTCAACTCCGAGATGGACTTCGAGAAGGGCAATATTATCTACAAGAACTACTACAACATCGGAATTGCCGTGAGCACAGAAGATGGTCTCGTGGTGCCGGTGATACGTGATGCCGACAAACTTAGCATAAAGGATCTGAGCCGTGCTGTGGCAGAGATTGCAGTCAAGGCACGCGACAGGAAACTGACTCTTGATGACATGAAGGACGGCACATTCACAATCACCAACTACGGCGCACTGGGTGGCTGGTTCGGAGTGCCTGTAATAAACTACCCGCAGGTGGGTATCCTGGGAATAGGCCGTATCAACCAGCAGCCGGTGGTGGCCGACGGTGAGATAAAGGTAGGAAACGTGATGCCCCTCTCCCTCTCAGTTGACCACAGAATGGTTGACGGAGCCGAGGCTACAGAGTTCCTGAATGATGTAGCAGCAGGTGTTTCAGATCCGCTGGCGCTTATAATGAGACAATAAAAGAAAGGAGAGCGAAGATGGATTATGATCTTATAATTATCGGAGCCGGACCGGCAGGTTACGTGGCCGCAATCAGAGCCGGGCAGGCAGGACTGAAGACTGCCGTGATTGAGAAGAAGCATGTTGGCGGGATGTGCCTCAACTGGGGCTGCATCCCCTCCAAGGCGATGCTCGAGAGCGCAAAGTACTTCTCCAGGCTGGGGATGGCAACCGACTTCGGAGTTGAGGGTCTCGACCCGAAATCGCTTAAGTTCAGCTGGGAGAAGGCAGTGAAAAGGTCTGACCGGATCGTGAGGCGTCTCACCAAGGGAGTTGAGTACCTGCTGAAGAAGAACAACGTGGAGACTATTTCCGGGACTGCCTCTATTGAGGGCGCAGATACAGTGACTGTTGACAACCGGATGCTCAAAACGAAGAACATAATCATTGCAACAGGTTCCTATCCCAGGCCCCTCCCCTTCAAAGTGGGCGACGAGAGCCGGATAATCAACCTCGAGAACATGTTCTCGCAGAAGGAGATTCCGCAGAAGCTGCTTGTTGTTGGTGAAGGCCCTGTGGCTGCAGAGGTCTCTCAGATGCTTGCCCTCATAGGCAGGGACGTGACACTCCTGAAGTCTTCTGAGAAGGTGTTCCCGGCTCTGGATGATTACCTGAATGCATATATCACAAAGAGACTTGACTCGCTGAAAATTAAAACAATAGAAGGCACCGCAGGTTATGACACGCTAAACCTTGATGATTATGAAGGTATTGTCAACTGCATGCCCCGCAGGGGTATCAAGCCCACCGGATCACTGAATCCCGAAGAAAAGGAGAGTTTCTACGTTGTGGATGAGCATTTCATGACAAGCGTCAAAGGCGTCTATGCCGTTGGCGATGTGAACGGCAGAAGTATCTATGCACATGCCGCATCGGCCCAGGCAATGGCGGCAGTGAACCATATCCTCGGCATCACTGAGACGATGGAGACGGAGCGCGTGCCCCTGACCCTCTACACTGACCCTGAGATTGCACAGATTGGCAAGACCGAACAGCAGCTGACAGCTGAGGGTACTGAATACAAGGTCAATGAGTTCCCTCTCTCAGCCAATGGCAAGGCTCTTACGGAGGGCCAGCCTGAGGGAATCCTTCGAATCATCTCCGAGCCGAAATACGGCGAGGTTCTGGGTGTGCAGATCATATCGCATAATGCCACCGACCTGATCAGCGAGGCAGCAGCCTATATGGCGGTTGAAAGCACTGTCTGGGATGTGGCTCACACAATGCATGCCCACCCGACAATTTCAGAGGTCTTCCTCGAGGCAGGTGCCGACGCCGTCGGCAAACCGGTGCATAAGGCCTGAAGAGGCAGGTACCGACGCAGTAGGCAAACCGGTAGACAAGGCCTGAAACAGTTCCGTTCTGAAGCCGGCATGTCCGGTTGGCGTCCCTCGCCATGGATGAAGTCTGGCACGAGCCTGAGACAGCAAGCATGAAAGGTGTATCGCGAGCTCTAAAATGAGCAGCAGTGGTACACCTTCGGCATTTTATTCATAAATTTATGGTCGTTTGCATAAAAAAGCTGTCACCCCATGACCAGGCCTTTCATTTTTCTGATGGCCCTGATGATCACCGGCACACTGGGATCACAGGACCTGGCTAAAAGCCGTACCACAAGTCCGTACACCTACATCTTTTCCATAACCGAAAAACAGTCCCGGGACCTGATCCGCAAGGGATCAACCGGCAAGGATGAGAAGCTCTTCAGTACGGTGGTCGACTCCTTCCCTACCGGAAAAGCCTATAATGGGAAACTTCAGCCGGGGAACTATGTCACTGCATATGTTGAAAATGACAGGGTGAGGGTGCTGTACAGCTCAGAACCCAATGTTCACCTTACTGTGGTTGACAACAAGACTGATCTCGTCATCCAGGTACGTGATACCTCGGGTAATCTGGTTGATGACGCTGGCCTGAAGATGGGTGCCAGAAACATCCGATGGGACCAGGCTTCCATGGCTTACCGGCTTGCAAAAAGCAACATCAGGGGAATCCTTACTGTATCGCATGATGGAGTTTCCAGTCTGTTCAGCCTTGACAGGACCCTTGACAATTCCTCGCTGCGCCGGAATTCGAGAAAACTGGCCTACAACACCCCGGTACGATACGTCTGGGTGCCTGTTAAAACTGTGGTATTGCTCCCCTATGACGCAGTCCGCTCCGCAATAAGGGGATACGGGTTTGGCACGGCTAGAGGTGTCTGGTGGAGTATAAAAAGGGCGATTGAACCCGGGCCTTACTCCGGATTCATGCTGTTCAACAAACCGAAATATATGCCCGGTGACACGGTAATGCTGAAGGCCTGGGTGCTCACCGGGAAGAACAAAAAGCCATTCCAGGGCGAGACTGACCTGAAGATCTACCTCACTGATCCGTACAGGCAGGTTAAGCTTGCAACCCTCAAACCCTATACTCCCGGCGGATATACCCACTCCTTCGTCCTTGCAGACACACTCGGCCTCCGCCTTGACAAGGATTACAGTATTACGATGACACCTGCAAAGAGGAGCCGTGCACTGATATCCGGATCATTCATGTATGAGTATTATGATCTCCGCAGTCTGAAGCTGGTTGTCAGGACACCCGACAGCGTGCAGTACCGGGGCCGGCCATTTATCATAGGACTTAAAGCCCTGAATGAAAATGAGATGATTTTGCCTGATGCGAGGGTAACCCTGCATATCCTTCGCGACAGGGTCAATGAGATTTCGGGACCATTCCTTCCGGTAAAGGATACAATTGCAGTGATCCGTGAGAACCTCCGGCCATCAGGCGAGACGGTGGTGATGGTTCCTGACAGCCTCTTCCCGGAGGCAAATATGACATGCAAAATTGTTGCTGTCGCAAACACCTCGGACAATGAGTCGGTCACCGAAACCAGAACCATGACCTTCATCGACAGGAAGGAGGAGATCTGCTACAGCACCCGGGCAGATTCGATAAAGTTTTACCTGAAGGTCAACGGAACCGAAACTAAAAGGGAGGCTGATCTTATTGTTT
>JAEYZD010000137.1 GCA_023430725.1 Bacteroidota bacterium
CCTCATCCCGTACTTCGAGCCGCCAAACTGCTTTGTTCCCCAGATGGGAACCACGTAGTCTATCACCGTGACAACAACTGCCACGATGCCCAGTATTATGAACAGATTCCTGCTGATGTCAGCAAACCGGGTGAAGTGCAGTACCACAAGGCCCAGGTAGGTAAGCGGTGGCCCGGGCAGTATTGGCAGGAGGCAACCTGCAATGCCAAGTATCATCAGAACAATGGCAAGAGCCAATAATAAATAATCCATCTGTCTGGTGGTTTCAGTCTGTACGACGGGCAATCTTACCTTGTGCCCAATTCATCAAAATCAACATCGGAGAATTCGCCGGCAGTGACTTCGCTGACTTCCTCCTCATGCTCAACGGATCCGACGGGTGCAGTATGAAGTGCCACTCCGTTTCCGGCAAAGGCTACAGCTTCACGCAGCCCATCGGTGAACTTTTCAAAGTCCTCCTTGTAAAGGAAGATTTTATGTTTTTCGTAAAACATCTTCCCCTCTTTTCCAAGCCTCTTTTTGCTTTCAGTGATCGTCAGGTAAAGATCCTCGTGGCGTGTTGACTTAACATCGAAAAAGTAAGTTCTCTTCCCCGCCCTGACAACTTTTGTAAATACCTCCTCCTTATCACTTCTCTCATTCTGACCTTCAATTCTTCCTTTCTCTTCTTCCATCAGTGGTGAATGTTTTAGGGTTTCAATCGGTTAGCACGCTCAAATGTAACGATTATTTTTTCATATCAAAATGGGATAAATAAAATGCGGGACTTTTTTGATTCGGGTGTTTTACCGACTGCCGTTTTTTCTAACTTTGCTGCCTGGAAAAAATGTTCTTTAAATGATAAGCAGAAGACAACTCAGGATAAAGGCGCTGGCGGTGCTCTATGCCTGCAACAGGAAAGAACTCAATGATCTTGATGCGGCAGAGCAGGAGCTGACGCTGAGTATCAGGAAGAGTTACGACCTATACCACTATTTGCTGCTTCTGCTGATAGCCCTGTCAGATCTGGCCCGTGAGAAGGTTATTCTCTCAGCCAACAAGAGGATGCCGGGGCCTGAGGATCTCAACCCCAACAAACGGTTTGCCGAGAACAGGCTCATCGCACAGCTCCGGAACAATGACGCGTTACGCCTTTATGCCGAAGCCATGCCCTCATTATGGACCAGGAAGGACAAACTGAACAGCATGAGGTCGCTCAGCCGCTGGCTCTCCACACGCGGTCTGACATGGGAAGACCATCCTGAAGTCGTGAGGAGTCTTTTCAGTGAGATGACCGGCTGGGAGGTATATAACGCCTATATGACCTCAGAGGAGAGCAGCTACAAGGCAGATCAGCGTTTCATCAGGGAACTGGTCACAAAACTATTTCCTGCATCGGAAGACCTGGCCGCAAGCCTGGAGGAACAATCTGTCTACTGGAATGACGATCTGCCCTTCGTCTCAGCCATGATACGAAATTCACTCGGCAAGTTCAGGGAGCACGATGACGGAAAGAACATTGGAATGCCATCGCTCTTCACCAATGATGATGATGAGCTATTCGTAAAGGTGTTGCTCAGAAAGTCAATCCTCAACGGAGAGAAAAACAGTGCGATGATTGACGCCCATACCACCAACTGGGAGGTCGAGAGGATTGCTCTGATGGACAAGCTGGTGATGCAACTGGCCATAACCGAACTGGTTGAGTTTCCGGAGGTGCCTGTGAAGGTCACACTGAATGAATATATTGAAATTGCAAAGGAGTATTGCACGGCCAAAAGCAGTACTTTTGTGAACGGAATTCTTGACAAGATTGTAAAAGAGATGAGGGCCAGCGGCAGCTTCACAAAATCAGGCCGCGGACTGATCGGGGAATAAAAAAGGATGAATGCACCAGTGTTAACAAACAGAGACCGGATAAGAATGAAAAGTAGTATTACAGGGTATCTGGCAATCATAGTGGCTGCTGCTTTTGTTGCAGGATCATGCGGGCGCAGTCAGCAGGGCACAGAAAAAAACCAGCTGTCAGACACCACAGGGACGGCAGTGATCACTTTCACCAATCCGGAGCACGACTTTGGCAAGGTTCAGGCAGGGGAGAAGGTGGGATGCATTTTCACATATACAAACTCCGGTGATGCAGATATGGTCATTACTTCCGCATCGGCCAGCTGCGGCTGTACCGTGCCGAAGTACGACAAGCGGCCTGTCCCTCCGGGCGGATCAGGCACCATAGAAGTAGTGTTTGATACCTCCGGAAGAGAGGGAATTCAGACAAAAACGGTTGTAGTTCAATCAAATGCAGAAAATAATATAGTTATTTTGCGTATTATTGCCGATGTAACAAAAAGCGGCAGCTGATCCCTTTCCGAAGGGGATCGGACGCCGTAAGGAAGTTGCAGGCATAATCCAGGAGTAAAGAGAATTAATAACAAATAAGAACAAGAAAAATGACAACATTCGCATCGATTTATTTACAGGCCGCACCGGCCCAGGGAAGCCCAAGCCTTATTACCGGACTGCTCCCGCTGGTACTGGTCTTCGTAGTATTTTATTTTTTCATGATCAGGCCTCAGATGAGGAAGCAGAAAGAGCTGACAAACTATCGGAATGCCATTGGCAAGGGTGACAAGGTGATCACAACCGGAGGCATCTACGGCAAGGTTGTTGACGTTACTGACAACGTGGTGACCGTCGAGATTGCAAACGACGTAAAGATCAGGGTTGACAAGAACGCAATCCTCAAGGATCCCTCTGACGTCGCTGCAAGGCAGTAAAATATACTCCTGAGACGATTCGGCTCCGTTGCAAGGCGAAAGAGAATCGTGCTCGGGTATTTTAACTTCGCCGCAAGGCGAAGGATAATAGGATTTAGATTTTTTGACTTCGCCGCAAGGCGAAAAAGGCAGCTGTAAAACGAACAAGGGTATGACAGAAAAGCGAAACCGGCCGGAACGATTCCTGAACAGGGAGCTCCCTGTTTTTGCATTTTTCCTGCTGCTTTCGTTTATTTTCTGGTATCTCAATGAACTGAGCAAGGAACTGCAGGGTACAATCAATTACCCGGTCAGGTATATCAATCCACCGAAGGACCGCATCGTTACCGGTGAATTGCCTGACAAGCTTGAGATGGATCTGCGGGGGCCTGGCTACTCAATTCTCAAGGTGAAGCTTTCCGGCAGCAGGGCGCCGGTGGTGATTGACTTCTCGAAGATCACACCGCGAAGAATTCCGGGAACTGTCCCTCGGTATTACCTCGTCACGTCAGGGCTTATCAGCAATTTTTCAAAACAGTTGCATGCTGATTTCGATATTCTTGCAATACATCCTGACACCCTGTTTTTTGGCTATGACAAGCTTGTGTCAAGGAAACTGCCGGTGAAGCCAAACCTAAAGGTGGATCTCGCCGAGGGCAGAAAGGTGATCGTGGTGGCTGACCCTGACAGCATAATGGTCACAGGCCCGCAACACGTGCTGGATACAGTGAAATTCATCCCCACGAGGCACCGGACCTTCAAACGGACTGATGAGAACTTCCGCTCGAAGCTGCCCATTGAAGTCCCTGATTATTTGCAGACACTGCAGAAAAGGGTGACTGTGGAGGTGACAATCACAGGAAAGACAACTTCATTTTTTGGTTTGAAGCATAATAAACAGTAGGTAAAGGGAGATGGCAAGGAGACTGGGCGTCACCGGAGGCATTGGCAGCGGCAAAACCACCGTCTGCAGGATCTTCAGGGTTCTCGGAGTCCCTGTGTTTGTTGCTGACAACGTTGCCAGAGACCTCATGAGCAGTGATGATGAGATTCGTACGCAGCTCAACCGTATTGCAGGCAAGGATCTGTATCTCTCCGGCTCACTGGACAGGAAGGAGCTTGCCAGGCTCATATTCAACCGTCCGGATCTGCTCCGTAAGGTTAACGAAACAGTACATCCATCGGTGCTCAGACAATTCGACAATTGGGCCACAGCGGCTGAATACCCGTATGTCATTATGGAATCGGCCATCCTCTTCGAGGCGGGTGCCGATTCTCTTGTTGACAGGGTGGCAACAATATCTGCACCGGTTGAGGAGCGGATCGCCAGGGTGATGGGTCGCAATGACCTCAGCCGCGAGGAGGTGATAGGCAGAATCAACAATCAGCTCGAGGATGAAGAGAGGGAGGAGCAGTCGTACTACATCATCAACAACTCTGACAACGAAATGATTATTCCGGAGATTCTGAAGATTCATGAAGATATGCTCCGTCTTGCAGGAAAGGATAAGTGATGGGTAAGTTTGCCAAGTGGATAGGCGGAGGCCTTGGCTTTGTATTCGGAGGTCCGATAGGCGGACTGCTGGGGTTCTTCCTGGGCTCGGTGGTTGACGGAACCTCTGTCAGATATGAGCAGACAGGAGGTGACCGGAGGGTCTACCGTACAACTCCGGGTGATTTCAGCATGAGCCTGATAGTGCTGATTGCAGCCGTGATGAAGGCTGACGGGAAAGTGCTCAGGTCAGAGCTCGACTATGTCAAGCGGTTTTTTATTTCCCAGTTTGGCCCGGAGACGGCACAGGAGGCGCTGCAGATGCTTCGTGACCTGCTCAATCAAAACATCCCCCTGCGTGATGTATGCACTCAGATCCGTCAGAACATGGACTACCCGTCGCGGCTGCAGCTGATACATATTCTCTGGAATATCTCTGCGGCAGACAACCGCTTTGAAACGGCAGAGACAAACGTCATTAAGACAATAGCTGACTACCTGGGCATCACGCAGGGCGATTATGATTCAATCAGAAACATGTTCATCCCGTCAACTGATGCAGCTTACCGTGTGCTGGAGGTAGAGCGCTCTGCAACAGACGATGAGCTTAAGAAAGCTTACAGGAAGATGGCGCTGAAGTACCATCCCGACAAGGTAAACCACCTGGGTGAAGATTTCAGGAAGAATGCCGAGGAGAAGTTCAAGGCAGTAAACGAAGCATGGGATAAGATAAAAAAGGAACGCAATATTGTCTGATAAACAGGTATAATTGAATTATTAACAATTAATTATCAAAGAAATGAACCTTAAGGATATTCTGGCTGTCTCCGGTGAAGGCACGCTTTTCAAATTCATTGCTCAGGGCAAGAATGCTGTAATAGTTGAAAATCTTGAGACAGGACGGCGCTTCAGTGCCGGTGCGACGGCCAAGGTCAGTGCCCTTGATGAGATTGCAATCTTCACAACAGGTGAGGATATGGCTCTGTCAAAGGTCATGGACCTCATTCATGAAAAGGAAAACGGTGGTGAGGCGCTGTCGCACAAGGAGCCGGATGCCGCCCTGAAGAAGTATTTTGCGGAGGTGCTGCCCGATTATGACCGTGAAAGGGTTTATACGTCCGACATCAAAAAGGTGCTCCACTGGTACAATATTCTGCAGAAGCTCAACCTGCTTGTAAAGGAAGAGGAGAAACCGGAAGAGGGCGCCGGTGATGCAGGCGCTGAAGCCTCGGCAGCAGACGCACCAAAGGATAGTGCAGGTGCTACACCCGGAAAGGCAACCGGTGCTGCCGCCGGTAAAAAAGCGGGCACCAGGACTAAGGATAAGGCTGGTTTCAAGGCGGCTCCCAAAACGGATTCCGCTCCGGGTAAGAAGTATAAACCTTCAGGAAGCAAGTAGCATGACGATCACCAACTTCGGAGGTGACGAGGTTGTATACGGCTATGATGAGTCACATATCATCATAGTGCCGGTACCGTATGATGCCACAAGCACATATATCCGTGGTGCCGATAAAGGTCCGGCGGCCATTCTCGAAGCATCCCCGGCCCTGGAGTTCTATGATATTGAGACTGGCTCCGAGGCCCACAGGCATGGCATTCATACTATCGCCCCGCTGGAGAGCGGTGATGATCCTGCAGAGATAACAGAAGCCGTATACCGGACAGTATCCCGCATTTTGAGTGAGAGCCGGTTTCCGGTGGTCATCGGCGGAAATCACACAGTAAGTATCGGGGCGTTCCGGGCTGCGGCAGAAACCTTTGCCGGCCTGACAATCCTTCAGCTTGATGCCCATTCCGACCTGAGGCCGGAATACGAAGGATCACATCTCAATCATGCCTGTGCAGCTGCCAGAGCACGGGAACATGCGCCGCTCGTACAGGTCGGGATACGAAGCATGGCAGCAGAGGAACTTCCTTTCGTTGACAGGAAGAGAATCTTTTACGCCCATGAGCTGTACAGCGACAAATCGCTGTATGACAGGGCCCTGGATCTGCTCTCCGGGAATGTCTACATCACGGTTGACCTTGATGTTTTTGATCCTTCGGTTATGCCCTCCACAGGTACCCCGGAGCCCGGCGGGCCTGATTACCGTGAGCTGATGTTCTTCCTGAGGGAGGTATTCCGCAAGCGCAATGTTATCGGTTTTGATGTTGTGGAACTGTGTCCCTCGGAATCAAACAAGGCACCTGATTTCATGGCAGCAAAGGTGATTTACCAGATGCTGAGCTATAAGTTTGGTCTCTGAGAGGCTACAGGGGCCGGTCGAATTGCTTGGCCTCCTCCCAGATCACATTCATCTCATCCAGCGTCATGTCACGCAATGACATACCCTTCGCCAGGGTCTTCTGTTCAAGATAGTTGAACCTGCTGATGAATTTCCTGTTTGTCTTCTCAAGGGCAGCCTCCGGGTCTATCTCGTAGAGTCGTGCTGCATTTATTAGCGTGAAGAAGAGATCACCGAGTTCAGCTTCTATATCAACCTTCTTTCCGGAAGTCACCTCCTCCTTAAGTTCGCCGAGTTCTTCGGACACTTTGTCCCATATCTCCTCGCGGGTATTCCAGTCGAATCCCACACCCCTTACCTTCTCCTGTATCCTGTTGGCCTTTACTGTTGCGGGAAGTGATGACGGCACTCCGGAGAGGACCGGCTTGTATTCTGCGTGTTCATTCATCTTCAGCCGCTCCCAGTTCTCCTCAACCTCACGTGCGCCTCTTGTAACATTCACATCGCCAAAGACATGAGGATGCCTGTATATCAGTTTGCTGTTGATTCCCTCAAGCACATCGCCTATGTCGAACTTACCGCTTTCCGAGCCGATCTTCGCGTAGAACGCGATATGAAGCATGATGTCTCCCAGCTCCTTTTTTATTGAATCACTGTCATCTGTGATGATGGCGTCTGCCAGCTCATATGTCTCCTCAATAGTCAGCTTTCTCAGGGTCTGGTTTGTCTGCTTCATGTCCCACGGACACTTTACCCTGAGCTCATCCATTATGTCGAGCAGTCTTGAGAATTCTCTTATTGCCTTTTCTCTCATTTATAAATCAGATTAAAATAATCCGCTGCCTTCGCGGCTTTCATTCCGTGCTTCAACTCTTACGGCGTCACCGTTCTCAACTCCGAACAACTGGCAAAGGTTCGCGCCGTTTATTGAGAGTTCAAGCAGGTCAAGTGAATTGAAACGTGTAACTATCTCACCAACAGGTTCATCACTGTATAGCTTGCTTATCTTTTCTGTATAGTAATTATTGCTTTTGATCAGAATTCTGAAGTCCCTGCCCTCAAAAACCCTGGAGAAGATTTCGCGAGTGATATTTGTTATTGCATTTCCGTATGAGTCGATGAAGATAACGCTGCCGATGATTACGTTCCTGTCTATTGCAGCGCGCAGCGGCACTTTCTCTGACAGGGATGTGATTCGTGTGCCAAGGCTCTCGGGCGGAAGGCCGCTGACGATTGCTGCTGCGGCTTTCACAAACAGGGTTATCTCATCAGCATTCTCTTCGTTGCTGAGGCTGATTATAAGCTCAGGTTCCGCGTTCAGGATCAGGTTGAACATCCCGTTGTCAGCTCCGATGAACCAGTGGTTGTGTGATCTGACAAGCAGATGCGGGTGTGCCCCGCCTCCCTCGCTGCTGACGAAGATCAGATGGACACTCCCTTCGGGATAATGGCTGTAGGTGTTACGGATCACGAATGCACCGTGGCTGATATTCAGGGGGGGGATGCTGCCGGCATTACTGACTATGACGGTGCCGGGACAGGCAGAAGAGAGTTTTCCCCTGAGTATCCCGTTGAAGAAATCATCTTCCCTCCACTCGGTGGTCAGCGTTATCAGCGGCATTCCAAAATTGTTACAGCAAAGATAGTCTTCTGCAAAAAATAAACTTACTTTGCGGTACAACCTATGAACAAAAAGGATCAGGATAATAAGATATTTCAGGAGAAAACCGGACAAAGAACGACAGAAGAGAGGCGGATGACAGAGAGAGTGATTATGCTTGAGGAGATAGACCCGGTCGTTATGCTGGGTCCCAATAACAGGCTTCTTGACCAGATTCAGGGTTATTATCCGAAAATCAAGCTCATTGCCCGGGGAAATGAGATAAAATGTGTAGGTGAACCTGAAGATGTGGCAGCTTTTGCCGACAGGATGACTGAACTCATTGACTATTACCGGCGATACAACAGGCTGGAGGAGGGTGATCTCGAGCGGCTCCTGCTTGATGACGCGCACATGAGGGCTGCGGCCGGCGGAAATTTTGAGGATGCACTTGTTTTCGGCACAAATGGCAAGCCGGTGAGGGCACGCACGGTCAACCAGTTGCAGCTTGTAAAGGAATATGACAACAGTGACCTGATCATTGCAGAAGGACCTGCAGGTACCGGGAAGACTTACACTGCAATAGCCCTCGCTGTCAGAGCACTCAAAAACCATGAGGTCAAGAAGGTAGTCCTGACCAGGCCGGCAGTGGAAGCAGGGGAGAGGCTGGGCTTTCTTCCCGGAGACATGAAGGACAAGCTGGATCCCTATCTTCAGCCGCTTTATGACGCCCTTCATGACATGATACCATTCAGGAAGCTTGAGCAGTGGATTGAGGACGGCACAGTGCAGATCGCACCGCTTGCATTCATGAGAGGCCGTACACTGGAGAACTCCTTTGTAATACTTGATGAGGCCCAGAACGCAACAGTAAGCCAGCTGAAGATGTTTCTTACCCGTATGGGTGTCAGCAGCAAGTTTATCCTTACCGGTGATACGACCCAGATAGACCTGCCGCGAAGAAGCGAGTCAGGACTGATTCAGGCAATGAGACTCCTGTCAGGCATTGAGGGGATCTCAATCATCCGGTTTGACGAGCGGGATATCGTAAGGCACCGTCTTGTCAAGAACATCGTAAGGGCATACGATGCCGAGGAGAAGAACAGAAATGAAGAAATGAAACAATAAAGCTGAATATCAATGGCAAAGGCTATAACCTCAACTGATTTCAATTTCCCGCTCCAGAAAGGAGTCTACAGGGGAAAAGTTCGCGATGTTTATAATATTGATGATAAATATCTGCTGATGGTGGTCACTGACCGCATCTCGGCCTTTGACGTCGTTCTGCCGGAAGGTATCCCTTATAAGGGGCAGGTTTTGAATCAGATAGCCACCATGTTCCTGGAGATGGTAAGCGATATAGTCCCGGTCTGGAACATTGCAGCACCTGATCCCAACGTGACTGTAGGAGTAAGATGCCAGCCATACCCTGTGGAGATGATCGTCAGGGGTTACCTGACGGGAAGCTCATGGAGGCTTTACAGGTCAGGAGGCAGGGAGATATGCGGAATACCGCTTCCTGATGGAATGAAGGAGCATCAGCGTTTCGAAAAACCACTGATTACCCCCACAACCAAGGCTGAACACGGGATGCATGATCAGGACATCTCAGCAGAGGAGATCATAAGGACAGGGCTGGTTTCCGAAGAGGAGTACCGCCAGCTAGAGGATTATGCAATGAAGCTCTTCCTCAGGGGTTCGGAGATAGCTGCCAGGCAGGGACTGATACTTGTGGACACGAAATACGAGTTTGGCAAACGGGACGGAAAGATCTACCTGATAGATGAGATACATACCCCTGACAGCTCGAGGTACTTTTATTCGGAGGGTTACGGGGAGCGCTTTGCCAGGGGCGAGCAGCAGAGGCAACTCTCAAAGGAGTTTGTAAGGGAGTGGCTTATGGCCAATGGCTTCCAGGGAAACAGCGGAGAAAAGGTGCCGGAAATGACTCCGGACATCGTCAGACAGATTTCGGACCGTTATATTGAACTTTATGAAAAAATTACCGGCAGGGAATTTGTAAAGGCGGATAGTGATGATCCCCTCAGAAGAATGGAGAAGAACGTTAACAGCTATCTGAAACAGCTGTAACAGTAAGGAACCGGGGGTAGTATAAAGAAGATTCATTTGATGGAAGAGAACAGGAAATTTTTCTCCTTGAATTGGGCGGCGGCCGTGCTGATTATGGCACTGCATCTGGTTCCCGTTACGATTGAAGCACAGACCCAGACCCGGAGCCAGTCCACGACACAGCCCCCGGCCCAGGGACAGACCCGGACCCAGTCCCCGGTCCAGGAACAGACCCGGACTCAGACCCCGGTCCAGGAACAGACCCAGACTCAGACCCCGGTCCCCGTAACTATATCCGGTGAAAAGATTGTAGTTGAGGGTAAGGTCTATTATATGCACCAGGTTCAGAAGGGGCAGACGCTCTATTCGATTGCCAGGGCCTATACTGTCTCCGTTGATATGCTTGCCCGCGAGAACGGGATTGCCGGCAACGGGATAAAGGAGGGTCAGGTGATCAGGATCCCGGCAGCAGCTGTTGCGCAAGGTCAGGCCTCGGCAAGAAACACGCCGTCTGCAAACGGTCAGCCGACAGGAGGAGTGCCGGGCGGGCAGGCCAGTAGTCAGCAACCAACTGCCGGGACTGCCACCGCATCAGCCGGACGGACCGCACAACCTGCAACCTTACCGGCTAACCAGGATGAGCGTTATATCTATCACCGTGTAAAGCGGGGCGAGACTCTCGGAATCATTGCCAGTGAGTACGGCATCTCTGTCAGGGAGCTGAAGAGAGCCAACAAAGGTTTGCTCTTTCCCCATGAAGGGGATACTCTTCTGATTCCCCGCAACAGGATCTCAACAGCACAGAAAGAGAGGAGAGGAGAGCCGCCGGTAATTGAGATTCCGGCTGACACAGTTGTACAGGATACAGTGGCAGTGGAAGAGGAAACGGAGTCATTTACACTTCCCGTATCAAGAACTGTGATAGACAGGCTTCAGGGTTCTGTCAGGGTTGCAGTGCTGCTGCCTTTCTTCATCAGGGAAAACAACACGCGATTCCGGGCTGATACAGCCATCACTGAATCGGACGATAACCTGAATTATAATGAACAGGGCAGAAATTCAGGCTCCATTTATGATGGAAGCCTCCCGTTTCTTGAAGCCTATGAGGGTATCCTGATCGCTGTTGACAGCCTCAGATCGCTCGGACTTACTGTTGAACTTGACGTTTTTGACACAGGGGCCGACACTGTTGGGCTTCACAGGCTGATTCAATCAGGTTCTCTGGATGGAGCAGACCTTATTATCGGGCCCGTGTTTTCATATCACCTGGAGCAGATCGCAGGCTGGGCTGCGGCAAGGGATATACCCCTGGTCTCACCGGTGCCTCTGCGCGACAGTGACATCACCCTAAACAAGCCGACGCTTTACAGGGTATTTCCATCAGAGGCTGTGATCCGTGCAACAATGGCCATGGAGCTTGTGTCCCATCCTGAGAGCAAGGTGATTTTCCTGCATTCGGACAGTTCAATGTATGATCCGTCCACCTCGGCTCTCTGGAGAAAGGTGATCGAGTCCACCGGCGGTGACTCAGCCGTTGCGGAGGGCAGGCTTGTTGCCCACCATTACACGGGTGTGACGGAGAAGAGAAATGTTTATGGCAACGTATCAAGACTCGAGAACCTGCTGGATCAGTCGCGTGAGAACATAATTGTTCTGGCAACCAACCAGACCCCGGTGGTAAGCTCAGCTTTTTCAGCCCTTCACAGTCTTACAAAACGCTATGACATAAAGGTGCTTGGCTATCCTGAGATACGGGGGCTGGAGACAATTGATCTCAAGTACTTCTATGATCTCGAGCTGCTCATCCCTTCGGAGAGCTATGTAGACTTCATGTCACCGGCTACCCGATCTTTCAGTTCATTGTTTATGAGGAAGTTCAGGACTGAACCAATGGCGGAGAGTTTTGCCTGGAGAGGATTTGACATTGCATGGTATTTTATCGGAGGTATAGCCTACCGGGGAAAGGATTTTCTGAGGGATCCGGGCACTTTCAATCCCTCACTGCTCTGCCTTGAACCTGATTTCAGGCGTGACAGCCGCCAGAACGGCTATGAAAACCGGGGGATCTTCATCCTTAACTATCACAGGGATATGACTATCGGGATTAGGCGTCCCTGGTCAAAGCCCGTTGAAGAAGAGGTTGAATTTCAAAGTCCGTTCAGGAAGCCTTTCCCGGGTTCATCAGGACATAATCGAGAACGATAGGGATATCGTCTGGGTTGACTCCGTTGGCCGTGAGGACCGGGATATCATCATTGAAGGCATTGATGAATGCCTCCGAAGTCATCTCTCCTCCGGCAGTTGCGCTCAGGTAGTGTTCTGCTGCCTTACGGGTGTTGCCCTGGCAGAGGGCCAGGTGGCCCATATTGATCCTGTCCCAGGGGGTAAGGCCTGTTTCTGAGAGCCTTTCAAAATACTTTTCTGCTTCCGCATAATTGCCAGTGACCAGGTAGCACCAGGCTATGGGTCTCAGCACCCTTGAATTTCCCGGTTTCTCATACTCCACCCTGAAATAGAGCTTCAATGCCTCTTCGTAGTTGCCCGTGTCAAGGCAGCAATGGGCAGCCATCAGTATTGTGTTCAGGTCGTCAGGCTCGTTCTGCATCGCTCTCCGGTAAGCCTCCAATGCCTCTCCGGGCCGCCCGAGCTTACGCAGACATAGACCGGTCTTACGAAGAGTCCAGGTCCTGGCTTCGATCATAAGTGCAAGAGAATACTTCTCCAGGGCTTTGTCATATTTGCCCTCCTTCTGGTAGCAGTACCCTGCTTTTTCGTAGAGCTCAGCATCGTCGGTAACGGTAGAGAGCAAGGTGAGATAGAGAGCCAGGGCATCTTCATAGTACTCCTTGCTGAAGAAGTAATCAGCCAGCGACCGGTCATCGGCGGTTGAACCGCATGTTTTCCTGTAGAACAGAGAGTTGTAGATATCAAGCCTGCCGGTGAAGAGGTCATCAAACTCGTTTCTGAAATCTGAAAGCTTGAAAAACCTGTAAAGGTCATGAACGTACTGCGTCACCGTAGTCCTGAAGAGTGCAGCAGGATTGGTGAGCTCACTGTCATACTTCATCTGCTCCAGTCCCTCCAGCTCCATCCTGAATACCTTGAGCATCATGCTTTTCTGATCAGCCGGCAGGAATTTCATGTTGAGGATGAGGGAATATTTGTCTGAGTTGCAGATGAAAGGGGTTTTGTAAAGGGCTTCAGCAAGCTCATTGATTGAAGGCCCGAGTATCTCATCCCTGAATATTGAGTCCACGGCCTCGTGATCAGGGTAAAAGGGGATGAACCAGTTCCGGAGCTCCCTGAAGAAATCAAACCTCTTCAGGCCTGAAAAGGCTGACATGTAGACATCTGAACCCTCCATCTGAAGGTTTGTCAGCTCTTCCATGGTTTTGAACATCTCCTCAGAGCCTTTGAACATTTCTGACCAGTCCGGATTCTGTCCCTCCTCCGGATTGTCACCAAGAATCCTGTCAAGGTCGAGTTTTTCTTCGATACGTGGTTTAAGTTTGACGACCTGTGGAAGTATCTCCTCATTCATCCGGCGCGTCAGCTTTTCAGTGTACCTGGATCTTGTAGCCTGCAACACAACGACTCGGCACCTCTCACTGAAGTTACCTTCCCCGGTGAGGTCGCTGACCATCTTCAGAACATCCGGATAAAGGCCAAGACGGTCATTATGATAATACATTGTGAACACAAGACCCGTAACGGCTCTTTCAGCCACGTGCGGTGTCGTGTCAAGGGTGAGTTGTGCCAGGAGCCTGATCTTGGCGGGATCCCATACACGCAGGCTGCTGAGAGTAACGGCGCTGACAAAGGATGAAATGTCATACCATTCGAAACGACCTGAATCAGTCAGCAGCTTCATAAGGCTCTCCTCGGCTTCTCCGTAGTAATCGGTGAGCCAGAGATGGTTGAAGATTATCCCTGACATCTGTTCCTTCTCACGTGCGGTATCGCTTTCAGGATCAGTATGGCTTATCTCTGCTGAAGCAAGGAGATCATCGAGGCGCGACTTGAAGACGAGCTCATCAACATTCTGGATTATTGTTCCGCCCCTCTGTCCCTTCTCAGTCAGCTCCTTTGCTCTGACAGAATATGTGTACCAGCCTGAAGAACGTGCCAAAATGTCCTGTTTGATTCTGTCGTTCAGCCTGAGAATGTTCTGAAGGAGTTTGTTGTAAACCTTTTGTCTTTCCGGGTCCTGTATTCCGTCAACAGTGTAACGGAGTATGTTCCGGTATGTCATCTGCAGTTCGTGGAATTCATCCCTGAGCTCCCCAACAGACACATTTTCAATCATGTCTGCCATGATCTCAAATCCCTGTCTGACCTTTTTGCGAACGATGAGATTGCATACGCTCCTATGCTGCAGTATGATAGTATTGATATTCATTTTGTTTTCAGGGAGTATCTCCCTCTTCAGGAAATGCAACAATCAGGCCACACCCATGGTTCAGAAGGTGAAGCCCATACTGACGTATCCCTTGATGCTCCTGAACAGTACTTGTCTGTCATAGAGTCCGTGCATTAAGCCAATCCTGACGGGACCTGCCACTGTCATGTAACCGGCTCCTATCCCGTAACCTCCCATGATCGTGAACCCGTACTCCATGGAAGGTTCCTTTAGTGCGAAGAGATTTAGTTCAGCTGTCAGGTGCAAATCCTTTGCGATTTCAAAGTCGGTACCGAAACGGACTCCTCCGAGGTTCCTTATCATTATCTGGTTAGGGTGGAATCCGATAGCAGGGATAGAGCGGTCTGTCAGTGCTTCTGTTCCGCCCAGGAGCCAGAAATCGTTGCCGCCGGTCACCGAGTCAGCTCCTGTAGTAAACAGGAAATCGCCTCCGAGATTAACGGTAACCCTGGCTGAGGGCGAGGTATAGGTGCTGAATGATGCACGTGCCGTCCAGTTCCGGTCAAACGTGAATGGGGATTCATCATCGTCAGGAGTGTAGGCATACCTCCCTGATTCTGCCCTGACCGAGGCCCGCAACAGTTTTGAGGAGGAGACAGACATGCCATAGATGATCCCCTGATCAGGGAAATGTTTACGGTCAAGTGTATTGGCCTGATAGCTGTACAGCAACCTCAGATAATCATATGAGAACCTCCTGATCCGGCTTGATGAGACAAAGTCAGGGATGAGGTGCTGATTCTCCAGTGAAGCTGATAGTGTCATGAGGTGATTGAGACTCAGTCTTTTGCTAAGCGCCACTGAAGTGGTGAAGTTCTGGCTCAGCATCGGCCCCGTCTCATTTCTGAGCTGAATGAGAGGGAAGCGGGTGTTATCGGAAAAGAATGAAAACTCCATGCCGAACTTCTGGCTCCTGTCAAGGAACTGTATCGCGCTGAGCCGAAGCCGGTAATATTGCCCGATGTATGAATCGATGTTGATAACAGAACTTGCAGAAAACAGGTCACGAACGGAGAGACTTACAACAGCACCGGCACTCAGGGCAGGATCATAGTGGAGTGAGCCGTACAGCATAGCTTTGGGCCGTTCGATGCATTCTATCTCCAGTATCAGCAGGTTTCCTTCAGGGACGATTCTGTATCTCACCTTTTCGAACCAGTTCTTACCGTAAAGAAGCTCGATCCGTTCGTGAAGCAGGTTTCTGTCGACATCCTCTCCCGGCCTGATGCCTAGCACACCGATTATCTGCCAGTCAGGGACGATACTGTTTCCCTTAACCCTGATGCTGTTGAACCGGTAGTATTTGACTTCAGGAAGCGGCTTAACTTCCCGCCCGGGTCCGAAAGCGTCAAGCGAATCGGCCAGCCGCCGGAATGTATCACTGTATTTCAGGGCTTCGCGGTAGCCCTTCTCAATAATTGAATCGGGGTGATTGAATGACAGGGTGCTGATCCCCGGGAGATCAGGTTCTATCATGATGTCTGTCTGGCGTTTCTGGTCCTCGTAGTCAGCCAGGCTTGTAAGAAATCCGATCTGTTTGAGAATTCCATAGGCCGTTTCCAGGTCCTTGTCTGAGTACCCCCTGAAGCTTACATACGAGCCGATCACAATGTCAGCTCCCATCTCGCGCAGTTCTGTGGCAGCATAGTTGCGAACCACCCCACCGTCTACCAGCACTGCCGTATCCGTTTTTACCGGGGTGAATACCGATGGGATTGCAATACTTGCCCTGATTGCGTCAGGGAGGTACCCGTTGCGAAAAATGACCCTCTTGCTTGTTGTAACATCAGTCGCCAGGCAAAGGAACGGGATAGGAAGGCTTGAAAAGTCGCTCAGGGTTGCCGCAGGCCAGAAATAATGATTAAGACCGCTCTCTATCAGCTGACCGCTTATCAGGCCGGATGGTATCTTAATGGATTTCCGGGTTATGGGAAGTGATATGAGGCTGTTGTGAAAATGCCTCTTCTCAAGGAAGATAATCTTGTTCTCCGGGATTCTGTCGGACATTGCTGCGCCCCAGTCGAATGCCCTGAACATTGAAGCGATACTGTCAGGGGAATAGCCCATGGCGTACATCCCGCCTACAATGCTGCCCATGCTGACACCGGTGATGTAATCAGGTTTCAGTCCTGCCTCCTCCATTGCCCTGATGACCCCGATGTGAGCCAGCCCCTTTGCTCCGCCGCCGCTGAGGGCAAGTCCCAGCTTAGGCCTCTGGGATGCAGGCTGTGCCCCAAGGTCCGGCGGCAGGAACGATGCCATGATTGCAATGATCATTACCATCATGGACACTTTTATGCTGCTCATACTGTATTGCATTTTCTTCCGCCCTTTGCCTTACTCATGAAGATAACTCTTTTGCCGCAATTTCAAGACCAATTTAGGCAGATTATGTAACTTGGCGGCGTGAAAACAGGAGAAAGAAGCAATACGGGGTGGTTGCCGACAACTGTTAAGGAGATGGAGGCTCTGGGGTGGGAGAGACCTGACGTGATCCTTTTCACGGGTGATGCATATATTGACCATCCATCCTTCGGAGCGGCTGTGATTGCAAGGGTTCTGGAGGCGGCAGGGATCCGTGTTGCTGTTGTGCCTCAACCCAACTGGCGTGATGACCTGCGCGATTTCACAAAGTTCGGTGAGCCCGGATTATTCTTTGCCGTGACGGCCGGTAACATGGACTCCATGGTAAACCATTACACCGCCACCCGCAGGCTTCGCTCAGATGATGCATATACTCCCGGGGGGGCAGCAGGTTTCAGACCTGACAATGCCACCGTGGTCTACACACAGATACTTAAAAAGTTGTATCCTTCCGCACCTGTACTGACAGGAGGCATAGAGGCATCGATGAGGCGCCTGATGCACTACGACTACTGGCAGGATCGCCTGGAGCCATCGGTTCTCATCAGAAGTGGCGCTGACATGCTGATCTACGGCATGGCCGAGAGGGCTGTGGCTGAGCTGGCACGGAGAGTTGTAGCCGGTGAACGGCTGACGGAGATAGACAATATGCCCCAGTCAGCATTTGTGAGACCCGCCGGAGTACCCATTCAATCACTGCCCGGGGTTAAGGATACGGAGCTGCATCCCTGCAAAGAGGCTCTGGCCTCTAAGAAGACATATGCTGAAAACTTTGTCCTGTTTGAAAAGACGAGTAACAGCATGAAGCCCGTCAGGCTTATCGAGAAGTGCGGAGACAGGATTGTGGTTGTCAACCCACCGCTTCCACCGGCAACAGAGGCAGAAGCTGATGCTGTCTACGAACTACCCTTCAACTATGCACCCCACCCGCGCTACAATAAGAAGGGAGCTATCCCGGCCTGGGAGATGATTAAGTTTTCCGTAAACATACAC
>JAEYZD010000155.1 GCA_023430725.1 Bacteroidota bacterium
AACAATTCCCAGTGAACCGCCCATGATTGTAAAGTCCTGGGCAAAGGCAAACACCAGGCGTCCGTCTATCTTGCCGTGCCCGGTGACGACCCCGTCGCCGTAGGCAAGCTCCACTTTTCCGAACTCAACACCCTGGTCTGAAGGTGTGACATATGCGTCAATCTCCTCGAAAGTCCCTTCGTCATAGAGAAGAGCTATCCTCTCATGGGCTGTCAGCTTGCCCTTGGAGTGCTGCTTTCTTATTCGCTCTGCGCTGTACTGTTTCTTAAGGGATTCTTCCCTTTCGATGAATGATCTGAAATACTTCCCGTTTATATCCATGTATGAACCGTTGCCAATGAATGACTCCCACGCCGTTGATACGGCATGACAAAAGTCATATTTTTAGGCCGTTTATGCAAATCTATTTTCGAACGAAAACAGACTGCATGCCATTATTGTTTAATAAACAAGGAGATAAATATTGAACAAAATTACTTCACATAAGGCTTGATTGCGTCTGCCCAGACTTTGTACGCCTTGTATGAAAGGTGCAAGCCATCGATGCTGTAGCTTCGCGGAAGGTGGTTTTCAGAGTCTGCCATCAGGGTGAAGAGATCAATATAGGTATGTCCCAGCTCCTCAGCCATGGACTTTAGCATGGAGTTGAGCTCCATTATTTCGGGAGTTTTGTTTGTGTGGTTCTTTGCCATCCCGGTGGCAGGATTGACAGGGAGGACGCTCTGGATGTAGATTTTTGTGCGGGGTGATTCAGTACGGACCCGATCCAGAATCTTTCTGTTGTTTGCAGCCACCTCGGCCGGAGTCATATTGCGTGACAGGTCGTTTACACCGATCATGATGAACAGCTTTTTGGGCTGCAGCTTTGTGATGGCGTCAAGGCGAAGGAGGATTCCCTCGGTGATGTCAGCGCTGATACCCCTGTTGATGCACTTTTTGCAGTCCAGAAGCTCGAACCACTCTGCTCCGTCAGTGATGCTGTTGCCCAGGAAGACTATCTCGTTCTTTATGTCCGGAAGGTTATCGTACATATCCTTACTGTGCCACCAGTAGGGGGCGAATTTTGAGCTGTCGATGGCAGCGGTCTGTGTCTGTGAGTTGATAAAGCCTGTTGCGCTGATAATGGCAACAGCCAGCAGAAAAAGTCTTTTCATCTTGCTATGTTTTTGATTATATGTATCATATTATCATACTGTGCTTCCATGTCCTGCAGAAGTTTAAGCTGTACCCTGGTGCGCTGCAGGTTGTGAAGGGGGTATCTGATCTTATAGTAATTGTCACCGTCAATGTAGTCAGTGAGGAACCTGGTAGCCATGATGTATGTCAGGAGCTTCGGTGCAAAGGGAAGGTATTCAATCTCGGTGGAGTTCAGTGTCTCCCTCGTTTCAGAGATAAACCCCTCAGAATAGGACCTGTAGATCTCTATATCCATTGAGACGGCGGAGAGATCCAGGCTGTCTTCCTCGGCCCTGTTGGTGGCGGTGCGTATTGCGTCTCCGAAATCGTAATGAACATATCCGGGCATAACCGTATCGAGGTCTATGATCAGCAGTGCCCTGTCGTTCCGGTCAAACAGGATGTTGTTGAATTTCGTGTCGTTGTGAGTTATTCTGAGCGGAATACGTCCTTCGGAGCCTAACCGGAGGATTGCTTTCATCTCCTCCTCCCGGCTGGTGATTCCTTCGATCTCACGGCTGACAGATGACACTCTTCCTGCAGGGTCCCTGGCTATAACGTCGTGGAAAGTATCCAATCGCTTTGCGATGTTATGGAAGTCGGGTATCGTCTCGTGCAGCGGTTTGCCGGGGAGGTCAGCCAACAGAGCCTGGAACCTGCCTATTATCCTGCCGCCTTCGAAGGCTTTGTGGCGGCTGTCAACCCTCTCATAGGACCTGTGGTCAGTTATGAAGATGAACATCCTCCAGTAACGTCCTTCTTCATCTGTTATGAATGATCTGCCGGTCTCCCTGTCGGGTATGAGGGTGAGGCACTCCCGCTTCACATCACTGCCGGGTTCTGTGGCAATTTTGCCGGCCAGGTGTGCGGTCACCCGCTCCATATTCTCCTGGAGCTCCGGTATGTCTTTGAATACGTTGCTGTTAAGGCGCTGGAGTATGTAATTGTCGCATGCAGCCTCCGCCGTGACTATCAGGTAAGTGTCATGTATATGGCCGGGACCGAATTGCCTTCCTTCCAGGAATGAGCCTTTTGCGGCGAAACGGCCGAAGATCCTTTTCAGGTCTGGTTCCATAACCCCGGTGCTATCTTCCCCTGAGCCTGTAACCCTGAATTGAGTACCAGAGGAGTATAAGGTAGCAGGGGAGGCAGACCCAGTAAGCAGCCTGGGTGCTGAAGATATCCGCCATCTTCCCGTATACGAGAGGAATTATTGCTCCTCCGACGACGGCCATCACAAGCAGTGCAGAAGCGGTCTTTGTGAACCGGCCCACTCCGTTGAGCGCCAGTGGCCACATCGATGGCCATATGAGTGCGTTGGCAAGTCCCAGCAGTGCCACGAAGAGCACGGTGACAGGTATTGTGAGGGTTACGGCTTCGAAGGTGACAAGGTCGCGGAAGGGCATCGTAATCTGCTGGCCGGCGGGGGCGAAGACTGCTCCGACGGTGAAAATTATGCCGAGTATTGCGGAAATGCGCAGTGCGTTTACCTGTGATAGTATCTTTGGTATCAGTGCTATCCCGCATATGTATCCGATTATCATTCCAAGCATTGTGAGTGAGGTGAAGTACTTTGCAGATGACATGTCGATGCTCAGTGACTGCCCATAGCGGATAATTGTGTCTCCTGCAATTACTTCCACTCCAACATAGAAGAAGAGGGCAACTGCTCCGAAAATCATGTGCGGGAAATGCCAGACGCTGGTCTTGTTTACGTTGGAATCGCCCACTGAAGGCTCCTCTGCGTCGGTATCCACTTCCGGGAGGTGCGCAAAGCGAAGCAGCAGTCCCAGAGCCACCAGGATAACCGCCATGATTATGTATGGGTTAATTACGCGGGTTGCCAGTTCATCGAGTATCCCGGCGCGCGTTAATGCATCGGCAGCCTCGGCGAGTTGCCTGTCAAGGACATGTGAGTCCTTCATGATGTAAGCGCCGAGGATGATGGGAGCGATGGCTCCTGCAAACTTGTTGGCGATTCCCATCATGCTGATTCGCTTTGCAGCGCTCTCGCGGGGACCGATGATTGTAACGTACGGGTTGGAGGCTGTCTGCAGAAGTGCCATGCCTGTACCCTGAACAAAGAGTCCGAAAAGAAAGATTGGGTAACTCCTGGCCATTGCAGCAGGTATGAAGATGAGGGCACCTACAGCCATGACCCAGAGACCGATGGACATCCCGTTTTTGAACCCGGTTTTTTTCAGCACCGCCGATGAGGGAAGCGACATCACAAAATAGGAGATATAGAATGCCGTGGTGACAAAATAGGCCTGGAAATCAGTCAGCTCACAGGCGGTCCGCAGGAACGGAATAAGGATACCGTTAAGCCACGTGATAAATCCAAAAATGAAAAAGAAAATGGCAATGACCGTCATGCCAACGATGTAATTTTTCCGGCTCATGGGGGCCGCTGCTGCACCTGTCGTCATCTTGTTTCTGGTATGAAATGGTTGTGGTTAATTTTCCCGCTTTTCTGTCAAATGCGGTGGTTTCGCATCAAAACTACTCTTTTTGAAAATAAACTGCAATATCACCGCCCATTAAATTGCTCCTCCCGTTACTGTCTGTATAACCGGCAACGGGCCTTGATAAGGTGAAACAAAAATGTCACATGCCAAATCAACTGGAGGGCTCCTTCTCTCTTTACAATGTGCCTGCGAAGTGTTAATTTTGCGCCAGATTACAAAATGATGAAAAACAGAGAGATTATTGAAAGGATAAAGAGCAAGAAAGCCTTTATCAGCGACATGGACGGAGTTATTTACCATGGCAACAAGCTTCTTCCGGGTGTGCCGGAGTTTGTGGAGTGGCTCAAGAAGGAGGGTAAGAAGTTTCTTTTCCTGACCAATTCAAGTGAAAGAACCCCCAAGGAGCTTCAGGAAAAGATGTCGAGGCTGGGGATTGACCTTGAGGAGAATGTTTTTTACACAAGTGCCCTGGCTACGGCGCATTTCATTGCTGCCCAGAGACCCGGTGGAACGGCATACATCATTGGAGAGGCAGGGCTTATCAACGCCATGTACAATGCAGGCTACACAATGAACAACTATAATCCTGACTATGTGGTTGTGGGTGACACCCGAAGCTACAGTTTCGAGAAGATCGAGCAGGCGGTGAACCTAGTGCTTAAGGGAGCCAAGCTGATCGGGACCAATCCCGATCTGACCGGTCCTGTGGAGAATGGAATCATACCAGCCACCAAGGCCCTGATATCACCAATAGAGCTGGCCACCGGAAGACAGGCCTATTTTGTGGGCAAGCCCAACCCTCTTATGATGCGGATAGCGCTCAAGAGGATCGGCTGCTCCAATGATGAGACGATAATAATTGGCGACAGGATGGATACTGATATTATTGCAGGGATTGAGTCTGAGATTGACACCCTGCTGGTTCTGTCAGGCATTTCGACGATCAAGTCAGCGGAAAAATTTGCCTACAGGCCATCTTTCGTACTTGACGGTGTGGCTGACCTTATTCAGTAAAGCCTGACTGTCATGAAAAGAACCGCTCTCATTTTATTATCTCTTTTCCTGTTCTGCCCGGCAGGGCAGGCTCAGAAGATTGTCAGGGTGACATATAAAAGCATTGTCAACGGGAGCGAGGTCCCCGGTGGTGTGCAGACGGCTCTGGAGAGCGATGGCGCCGTTGTCCGGATCACAACCGCTGACAGACAGCACGAGCGCCCTCAGAAACCCTCCCCCGGGCAGTCGTCCTTCATTGACCTAGCCGGCAAGAGATATCTGCAACTGGCCGACATGCCTGACGGCTCGAGGATCAGCACGGAGACTCCGTTCAGTGAGCTTCCGGCAGGGGAGCTGAGCTCTGACACCGAGGTGATTGCCGGGTATTCCTGTGTCAGGTCAAGGGTGATATAC
>JAEYZD010000202.1 GCA_023430725.1 Bacteroidota bacterium
GACAATGGAGCAGATAAAAAGTGCCGAAAAGGTATTCAATGCCCTGCCCACTCCGCTTGAAGTGGCTCAGCTGATAAAGGAAGCAGGGGCGAGGTTTGACGCAACGCTGCTCAATCCGGTGGAGAACAAGAGCAACTACACCACCAGCAAGAGCATGGCTCTGAACCTTGGCACATATGTTTGTGACCTTAGTTTTGCAAGCATGTATGATGAGACCTCGCTGCTTGTGAACTACATGGGTGCGGCCGAAGATATGGCGACAGGTCTGGGCATCATCGATGCCATTGATGAATCGACAATTGAAAGGTTGGAGCAGAATATAAACAACCGTGACGTGATAATGGAGATTGTCTCCGAGACCTTCCTTAATTCACAGTCATATCTGGAAGATGATGAGCAGCATGCAATTGCCGCAACTATTATTGCCGGCGGATTCATTGAAGGGCTCTTCATCTCAACAAGCATGGTTGACATGAAAAACTACAAGGGTAATAAGCTGGTGGCAACAATTACTGATCAGAAAATGTCAGTGGATGACATGATCCGCCTGCTGGAGACCTACACGGACAACACCGCTATCCGTGAACTGCTTGGCCCGATGCATGAGCTCAAGAGCCTGTTTGACAAAATTGAACGCACATCCGAGCCTTCAAATGCGCAGTATAATGAAAAGATCGGAATGACGGAGATTACCGGCGCTGCCAGGTCGGAGATGAAGCAGGATACCTTTCTCGCAATCAGGGAGAAGGTGGCAGAGATCAGAAACACATATGTAAATTAGATACCGATGAAACAGCTTATACAGACATTACTGGTTACAGCACTGCTTGCCCTTCTTGTTCCGGGCGAGGCTGCCGCACAGTGCAAGGGTTTCGCCAAATCAATCTGCAAGAAGGAACTCGGCGCCTACCTTCATGACGGCAACTATCACGCTGCCGTACTGGTGGAGGGTGAAGAGGCTGAACTATACAAGAC
The DNA here is from genome assembly GCA_023430725.1 of Bacteroidota bacterium. Classification (GTDB taxonomy): domain Bacteria; phylum Bacteroidota; class Bacteroidia; order Bacteroidales; family VadinHA17; genus SR-FBR-E99. The sequence goes on from JAEYZD010000202.1 coordinate 976, forward strand.
ATTCTACTCCGATCTCGAGTACCGCCTTGCCATTTGCTCGGCTGACGGCATGCCTCCTGTTGAGTTTATAATTTATGATGCAACAGGCAAGGTGCTCTACACCAACAAGGATGAAGGGCTCGCAAAGACCTGGGATTTCAAGCTGGAGTCGAGCCAGCAGCTCAAGGTGGTTGTCAGGGTAACCACATTCGGGATCAGGGATCAGTTGCCTGTCAGCGGATGTGTGGCTATAATGTTTGGATTTAAGGCTAAGTAGCTCTTGGCCAATAAATAACCGGGGCAGGGTGCGCAGGAAACTGGCACCCTGTTTTTATTTTACCCCCTGATCCAGTTTTTCCCGGCATTCCCCGCAGAGCGAAGAGCTTTTGAGATCAATCTCCTCGACATATGTGCTGGAGCGCATCACGCATGCCTGGTTCTGGCAGTGAATGAGCCCGAAGGTGTGTCCAAGCTCATGTATAACCTCCTTGACGGTTCTTGACAAAAGCAACTCCTCATCCTGCTTCAGCCCGTAAAGCTCATTGCGCAGTCTGAAGACCGAGGCGATAGCATCACTCTTCCCCAGGAATGCCTGTCCGAAGATATATGTTAAGATGGGGATATAGAGGTCCACTCTGAACAGTCCGATCAGCCTGGTGTAGGGCAGGGTGGTGCAAAGAGGAATCTGCCGCAGCAGCCTGTCACCGTCATACTGCCTCCTGTTTGGATTATAGAATGGATTAAGGTCAAGATGGCACTCCTCGGTGATAACCGCCGTATTGTACTCATTCCCGACTGCCAGGGCCACCTGCTTCAGAAATGCCCTGTCAAACTGGCCGCAGGAAAGCAATATGATCCTCTGTTCTTCCAATGTACAGATATCAGGAAATATTACTCCTTCTGTTTCAGACCATACTTCCTGATCTTGTTGTAGAGAGTCACCCTGTCTACATTCAGCGCCCGTGCCGAACGGGAGACATTCCACTCATACTTGGCGAGGATCTGTTCTATATGCTTTTTCTCAAGTTCCTCCAGGCTCTCAACGGAGCTGTCGGCTGCCTCCTTGCCCATTGGCAGGTCCTTCAGCCTTATTTCTTTGCCGTTACCAATCACGATGGCACGTTCAATCATGTTTTCCAGCTCCCTGACATTACCCGGAAATTCAAATTTCTCGAGCTGCTTCATTGCTGCCGGCTCAATGGTGATCAGGTCACGACTCATTGAGGTGCAGTATTTATTTATGAAATGGTTGACAAGCAGGGGGATGTCATCAGTTCTTTCTCGCAGAGGCGGTATTGTGATATTGACAACGTTCAGCCTGTAATAAAGGTCTTCGCGGAAGGTGCCGTTGCGCACCATTGTCTCAAGGTCCCTGTTTGTGGCGCAGATGACGCGGAAATCTGAAGTAATCTCCTTGTTGCCGCCAACCCTGTGAAAGCTCTTTGTTTCAAGTACTCTGAGAAGCTCAATCTGCATCTTTGGGGAGACGGTTGCTATTTCATCAAGGAATATTGTTCCGCCGTCGGCCATCTCGAACCGTCCCTTGCGATTGAATGTAGCACCGGTGAAAGCACCCTTCTCGTGCCCGAAGAGTTCACTCTCGAGGAGGCTTTCAGTCAGCGCTCCGCAATGCACGCTTACCAGCGGGAAGTACCGTCTCGGCGAGTTGGCATGTATAGCTCTGGCAACCAACTCTTTGCCGGTGCCGCTCTCACCTGTTATTATGACCGAGGAGTTTGACTGTGCAACGCTCTCGATCTGCTCCAGGAGTTTTCGGATTGCCTCACTCTTTCCGATTATGTCGTCCACATCGTCAAGTGTTGTAACTCTTGTTTTAAGAGCTTCGTTCTCCTGCCTTAGCCTTATCTGAGCCCCCGCATTGCGTATAAGGTGAGAAAGGTCGTCAGGGTCAAACGGCTTGGTGACATAGTCATATGCTCCGTCCTTCAGTGCCTGTACGGCTGTCTCCACCGAGGCAAAGGCAGTCATTATTATGACGATTGTTTCGCTGTTGAGCGCCTTTATCCTCCTCTGAAGTTCCAGTCCGTCCATCCCCGGCATCTTGATGTCAGCCAGTATGATGTTGAAATCTCTCTTTTCCAGGAGTTGGAGTGCCATTTTTGCATTCTCAGCGGCTTCAACCTCATAGCCGTCCTCAATGAACCAGTTGAGCAGGGAATCCCTCACGGAGTCCTCATCATCAACTATCAGTATTGAAATCTTATCTGCCATCTCCTGATGTTTATGCTGTTTTCAGTGGAAGCGTTATGCTTACAGTTGTTCCCCGGCCAACCTCTGAGTCGACCTCTATCTTCCCGTTGTGGTTCTGCACTATTCCGTGAACAATGGCCAGCCCCAGTCCGATGCCGGATGCATCATGCTTCGTGGTGAAGAATGGTTCGAATATGTGTGCTAAATCTTCCTGTGCAATGCCTGATCCGTTGTCTGTCACCTCGATTCTGACACTCCTGTCATCCGGATTCATTGTTCGAACAGTGATTTCACCGTTTTCTGTGACAGCCTCGGAGGCATTGACGATCAGTGCGACACAGGCCTGTTTCACCTGGTTGGCGCTGCATCGTATCAGATCTGCCCTGGCTTCAATCCTGGGAATGAAGCTGATGTTAGAGATTTTTGCATGATGGAGCATGAGCTCATAGGTGCTTCTGATGATTTCGTTCAGATTATGCTCCTCAAAATCTTCCTGATCCTTGCGTGAGAAATCAAGCAGCCCCTTCACAATGTCACCGCACCGTTTTGTCTCAGCCTCAATCAGTTTGAGCTGGCTCAGTATGGTCTCTCGTCTTGCTGGCGTGAGATCCTGTTTTTCAATTTGTTTGTGAACAAGTTTTGTGTAGACAAGTATGCCTGACAGAGGGTTGTTGATCTCATGGGCCACTGAGGCTGACAGTTTACCGAGTGAAGCGATTCTCTCGACATTCATCAGTTCATTGTTGGCTTCAGAGAGTTCTTCTGACTTTTTCTGAACCTTATACTCGAGCTGTTTCGACCAGTTCTCGAGTTCCCTTGTGGCAGTGTCAATGTTTTCGAGCATATTGTTGAACGCCTGGGAGACCATTTTCATGTCATCCAGGAGATCCGGCCGGACTTCGAGCCTTGTGCCCACTTCCCCCCTGGAAACAGCCTCACTCGCCTGGATAAGGCTATGCAGCGGGTCCTTGATCCGTCTGCGAGTGAACCATATCAGGGTAGTCACGATGATACCTGAGATCAGCAACGCCATCAGGAGAAACTGCACGGAAGATTTTTTCAGTGCGCTGTCAAGGTCCTTGAGAGGCATGCGGATTATAAGTGATCCAAGCACCTCATCGTCCTTAGTGTGGGCATGACAGCTTGCGGTGTAGCATGAGACTTCGTTGAGAATAGGCCTGCGGATCAGCATATGCCTCTGTCCGGGCCTGTTCGGGTTCATCGCACAGTCACTCTCCTCATCAATTATCATATAGCTCCTCTCTCTCCTTGTAAACATCTCACTGAGGTCTGAGTGACATGAGATGCAGTCGGGATTGCTGTGATTCTCAGCATCTGCAGCAAAGGAAGAATAGGCCAGGACGTCATTCTGGTCATACAGGTTGACGTCATCTATGCCTGGCATGGTGTTGATTATGTCAAGGGTGCCGTGCAGTGTCCCCTTGTCATTCTCAAGCATCGATTTGTAAAGAGAGCCTTCTACTATTGCCCCTACGTTGTTCCCGTTCTGCTTAAGGACCGTGTTGAAATAATTAACATAGACTGTCCTGAAGATAGCGTTAAAGGCAATAAACATTATGATTGCTGCCAGGGAGATTATTGTAACAACCCTGCCATAGATTGTTGACCTGAACCTGAAATATTTCCGGAAATTCCGGAATGGCTTGACTGTGTCCTTCATTTTACCGGTGCTTTAGTTGCCTGGCCAATTGCTCCAAAAACAGTTCCCTGTGACCAGCCGCCGTAAGAGAGGCGATTGATCACAAGGAGTGTGTAATTTTTCTACAATGTACAAATTTCTCCGGACTTCCGGAGATATGTCTTATGTGATCAGCCTGATTAATCCAGGAATTCTTTCTGGAACCTGTCCACTTCATCCGGTGTGAGTGTTGCCAGCATCCTGTCAACCGGTTCTCCTCCGTCCTGCAAACAGACACTTGCCATTTCATTTCCGGCTCTGGCACTGGCGCCTGACATGAAATCCCTTACCCTTTCCAGCTCTTTTCTGAACCAGGCGGTGGCTCCTTCAGCCAGACTGAAGCCGGAGACCTCTGCCATCCAGTCCGATGGCCGGACAGAGCATATCCAGCCTTTCCCGTAGGGATCATCATGGAGCAGCGATGGATTATCCCTCAGATCTGGATTCAGGCTGGTTAGCGTGCCGCTCAGAGGAGATACGACGCTAAGTGTTTTGTCTCCTATTGAAATTTCGAATAGCTTTTCACCCCTGGTGAGCCTGTTGCCGGGTTCCTTAAGCATCCTGATGCTTGCAATGCCCGTCAGGTGAACAAGGAGGCTGCCTGCTCCGAGCCTCGCTTCTCCGGATTTCAGAAGATATGCCCATGTATGGCTTCTGCTGAAGTAGATGCCCTGAGGCACACTTTCGAAAGCGGAACCAAGCGGTCCGGCTACGGGTTTCAGTTTTACCTTCACCGGGCGCGTGAGCATAACCCAGAAGGGAATGATCATAATCAGGAATGCTATTATAATTATGTATTCTATTCCCTTGGTTTCAAACAGGTTGACAAATGTGAATTCATCCATGACAATTATGTTTAGAGTTGATCTTTTTGGTCTTTACTGATCAGTTTTTTCAATTGGCCCGGTTGCTTCCCTGAGTACAGGCATCCGCCTAATTACCCACCGGAAGATCCATATCTCCGTAAAGATCACGGCGAGAGTGACTGCAATTTCCATCCATGAAGGGTAATAGTGCGCAGCTGCATCCCATTTGAAGCCAATCACAGTTACATTCAGCCGGTTGATTATGATTCCGGCCATTGTGATCAGTGCAGCAATTTTGATCAGGGTGATATGCCTCTTCCTGTAGCTTATGAAGTAAAGAATCATGGGAAACAGTACGAAGCCGATCATTTCGGTCAGATACCAGTAGCCCATGGGAGTGTTCAGCAGACCCCACCGTTTCTCGTGTACGAAAACAAGCACATTCAGTGTGAAGTACGCGAACATGGCAACTGCACATATCTTGGAGAGGCTGTGCAGAATACCGTGATGCGACTTCCGGTTGGCCTCGCTGATCTGGTCTGAAAATACGCGGTGGCTTACGGAGCCCTCGAATATCACCATTGAGAGACCGGCAAATGTACTCGATACGAAGAACATAATCGGGATGAACTCGGAGTACCACAGGGGGTGAATCTTATCCTTTGCCATAAGAAAAAGTGCACCCAGACCGGACTGGTGAAGCGTTGAAAGGGTTATCCCAAAGATTACCGCTCCCAGGGTCATTCCCGACAGTATCCTTTGTGCCCGTCTGGCACCAAGCCATTCTGCCACGGCAGGGGAGAACTCGATAAGCTCAGCTATCATATAAAGCAGAAAATGCCAGGCAACAAGGAACAGAACCGAGCTCGTTCCAAAGCTGTTGCCAATTATCGGGTTGATTACATTCCACGGTCGTCCAAGGTCAAGCAGCAAGGCCCCTGCATAAAAGAGATATGCAAGAAAACCGTTAAGTACGGTAACCCTTACAATTGAGTGGAATTTCTTCATGTTCAGAATATAGACCATGAAGGTGATCACGTATGCTCCACCTGCAAATGCGACGCCGGTAACGACATCAAAGCCAATCCAGAGGCCCCAGGGTACTTCCTGCGTAAGGTTTGTTATAGAACCTATTCCTTTCCAGAAGCGGATCACTATCAGTATAATTCCCGTAATAATTATCGGTATGGAGATTATGTTGAAGGGAGTAAGCAGTTTCCCTTTAGGTTTCAGTTCACTCAGGATAAACTTCCAGGTGCTGGTTCTGCTTATCTCACCGGTTGCTGTATAGTTTGCGTTACTCATCCCCGTCTTCGTTAAGGTTATCACTGTTGTCTTTTGTCGCCTGGTGAAGCCCTAGAAGAATCGCAGGCCACAGCACAAATATTGAGGGCACTGCATAGAGGAATCCTTTGGTAAGGGCAGGATAGGAGGATTTCTGAAGGGTGGTGCTGAATCCCAGTTCACCGAAAGGTACCGGAGAGAGATAGAGCCAGCCTGTACCGCCTGCCTCATGTTCTCCGTATATATAATCATTGTATTGTCCGGGATTGTCGTGGATTCGCTTTCGTGCCTCAGCTATCAGTTCGCGTCTGGTGCCGAATACGATTGCCTCTACCGGGCACTGTTCTGCGCAGACAGGCATTATTCCCTCTTTAACCCGTTCAAAGCACATGTCGCACTTTTCAATTCTGGGGTTGGCACTGTGGTATTCGAACTTTGGCACATCGAAGGGACAGGAGACCATACAGTAACGGCATCCCATGCATTTACCTGCCCTCCAGGATACCGGGCCCTCTTCGTTTTTAAGCATTGCCTTTGTCAGGCATGCTGCCGTGCAGGCAGGGTCATTGCAATGCATGCACTGTCGCTTGACATATACCTCGCCTTTGCTTGTCTGGTATGCATTGATTACAGTTCTTCTGGTCTCATCCATCTTCCGTTCCTGTCCGGCAACCGGTAAATCCTCGAAACTTGGTGCAGGAAGACCATGTGCTTCGGCACAGGCAAATTCGCAGCCCTGGCAGCCGACACAACGGGTGGAGTCATAGAGCATTCCAACAAATTCTGTATTTTCCGCCGGCTGCGGGGTGGCGCTGATACGGCTTCCGGTGGCGAGAGTAACGCCTGTAACCCCCAGTGCCTTAAAGAAACTTCGTCTGTCTATACTCATGAGGTTTCAATAGGTTTTATTGAAATAAATGTTTAAGGATTAGTGGTTTAATATGTTCGGGCAGGAGCAGAAAAATCTTCAGTCGCGGTTCATGAACCTGATCTGAAACTCCTCCCATACTTCAGGTCCGAACTCTTCGAGAAGCCCCTCTTTGAGTTCACCCCCGTCCTGAAGCACAACATGAGCCATTCTGACATCGCCGGAGCCGGAGAAAGTTGCCAGGAAATCCCTTATGCGTCCGAATTCCTCGCGTACCTGTTCCGTATACTTTGCCGCTGCACTCATAAGGCGCGACTCATTAAGCCAGTTATCCGGTTCGATCCCGTATATCCAACCCTCAGCGTAAGGGGAAGAGTGCAGGAGAGCCGTATCACCGGTAAGTTTTTCGTTTCGGGAGATGATTGTCCCGCTGACTGGTGAGATTATATCAAGTTGCTTGCCTCTCTGTATAACTGATGCGAGCCGTTCTCCCCGGCGAATTCTATCACCGGGAGTCCTGAGGCTGACACGGGAAATTGTGCCGGTAACATGCTGCAGGAAATCGTCTATTCCGAGGGTAAGGGTTCCGTTTTTCTCCATAAATGCCCAGGTATGGCTTTTGCCGAAAAGTATGCCTGCAGGTGCTTTCAGGGTGGCGGGTCCGAATGATCTTACAGAAACCGGCTGTTCGGTGAATGCGACCTCAGGGACGCGTGATCTGATAATCCTGTAGAGGAGGTAAGACAGGAGTGAGACGGCTGCAATGACCCCGGCTATCCATATCCATGCGCCAGCGCCAGCCTTTTTATTATCAGTTGCCTGTATCAGTTCAGTCTCCGGGGCCAGCATTTCTCTCCTGACCATTCCTTCTCCGCCGGGCAGAGCAGTAAAACCGGCCCCGGCAATTAGCTCCTGACCGTCTGACAGCAGCCAGCGGATGAAATCAGCATGTGCACCTTCGGATGGACTGGTCTCTGCCGCACAGAAGATACTGCTGCACAGTTCTTTCGGGTATTTACCTATATATACCCCACGGTTGAAGCTGCTGTAGTCACCGTAAAACTGTTCAAAATAGTCTGACCTGCCATTGGCGTTCACATCAATCGGTATTATCCCGATCCCTTCCGGTAGGTTTGTTCCGGTCTCACCTGTCAGG
>JAEYZD010000211.1 GCA_023430725.1 Bacteroidota bacterium
TTTGAACTTCCTGCCGTCCTCGCGGCAGATCTGCTTCATGAGGCGGCGGCCTGACATGACCGAGGTGGGAAGTCCGCCTCCGGGCTCAACCCACTGTCCGCACATGTAGAAGTTTTTCAGTCCCGGTACCGTTTGCTTCATGGGCTTCGTGAGCGTGTACGCGTTTTCAGGTGTGATCAGCCATCCCTCGAATGATCCCTTCCAGTTTCCTGTAAAGCGCTCGAAGGTGATGGGGGTTGCCACATCTACTACCTCCACCTGTCCGGCGATGCCGGGAAAACGCTGTTCAAGAAGGCTGATGATCAGTCCAGCCACTTCATCCTTTTTCTGAACATATATATTCCGGTCTTTGGCCAGGTCCTTCCAGTATTCAATGTCTGACTCCAGCATTATTATTATTGAGTTTTTGCCTTCAGGAGCCATTGTAGGGTCCTGGTTATAGATATGAACAGGAAGCCTGTCCCGCAGTTTATCTCCCAGGACAACAGGTTCGCGGAGCGGGAAGGAGAAGCCCGAAACGCTTTGCGGGATTTCGTCAAAGCGTCTGTTTACTCCAAGCGCGATGTAAATCAGTGAATGAAATATGGGCCATTTTTCATAAGGCTCGCGGGTGGCAGCATCGAGGTATTTGCCGTCGAGCATATCATACAGTGTGGCATGCCCGTCAGCTGCTGATATGACCCTGTCTGCACGCTCTTCGGTTCCGTCAACCAGCCTGATGCCTGTTGCCTTGTTGTCACTTGTAAGGATCCTGGCCACTCTCTTATTAAAGTGAATTTCCCCGCCCAGTTCCCTGTAGCGTACTTCAAGCGCTTTTGACATTGGCATCGAGCCTCCGATGGGATATCCTGCATTGCGATTCTGCAAATATGCAAATGTGAAGAAGAGGAATATTATGGAGAATTCGGGTATCCAGATTTCCCGGAAAGCCTGTTTCAGAAGCGGATCGCTGAAACGGTTGCAGAACTGCTCTCCGGTAACGGCTGACCATTTTTTAAACGTGTTGCCGTATTTCATAAAGGTAAAGATGGTTTTAACCTGCTTGCGCATCCTGGTCAAAGCCGGTTCCCGGTCTGAAGGAAAGTCGAATTTCATGCACATCCTGATACCGCTTATGAATTCCATTATCGGTTCCCTGTCCTGTGGTGAGAACTCAAGCAAGCTCTTTTCAAGCCTGTCAATGTCAGCGTGGAAGATTACTGAGCGACCGTCTGCGCCTTCGGCACGGCAGTATTCACCGGCATAGACAAACTCCCTCCCCTTCGCTATGCCAACCTCCTGCCACAGGTAGTTAAAGCTGGTTGCCGGGTTAGATCCTACCAGCCAGTGAATACATGCATCGAAAGTGTAGCCTTTTCTCTGCCAGGAGGTACACAATCCTCCCGGAAGACTGTGCATTTCGTAGATCCTGGTTTTGTAACCGTTCATCTGTCCGTAGATGCCTGCGGCGAGGCCGGCAAAGCCTGCGCCGATAATGATCATTGATTTTTCTTCGGAAGCCATAGGGGTAATGGATTAGTGTTACAGGCAAATTTACACCAACCTCATTAAAAGAACATTATGTTTTTCAGCTATTTCCTTCTGAAACGGCGTTTCCCCGGTGAGGGGCGGGAGGGGCGATGACCAGAGGCATCACCATGCCCCGATGCAATGAAATCAGGCAGAGGTGCGCGGAAGACCTGGTAGCCGATAAGCTTTTCTATGCGCTGCAGCTTGAACATGTCTGCCTTGCAAACAAGAGTGATGGCTACCCCGGTGGTGTCTGCACGGGCTGTACGCCCCACACGGTGAACGTAGTCTTCTGCATCCGACGGTGCATCATAATTGACCACAAGGTTTATATCCTTGATGTCGATGCCGCGACTCAGCACATCAGTGGCTACGAGTACGCGAGTACGGCGCGAGCGGAATCTGAGGAGTGTCTCCTCGCGTTCCTTCTGCTCGAGATCGGAGGAGATCCCCTCAACGGCATATTCGCGTGAGCGAAGGCCTCTCACAATCTCATGCACCTTCTTCTTCGTGGAGCTGAAGATGAGTATGCTGTGATATTCTGGTTTATCCGCCAGCAGGCTGTTAAGCAGGGGGAGCTTCTGATTCTCCTCTGCCAGGTAAACGGCCTGGAGAACTCCCTCTGCCGGTTTGGCAATCTCAAGTGAGATCTCCGCCGGGTTTTTCATTATATGTTTCGACAGTGACCTGATTTTAGGAGGCATTGTAGCACTGAACATCAGTGTCTGGCGCACCTTGGGCAGGAAGGAGATGATTTTCATTATATCATCATGGAAGCCTATATCGAGCATCCTGTCGGCTTCGTCAAGCACAAGCACCTGCAGGTCATCAAACCTTACATAGCCCAGATTCAGGTGTGAGATCAGCCTGCCGGGGGTTGCCACAATAATGTCTGCCCCGTGTGTGAGGGCGGCCTTCTCCTGATCCCATGCACTCCCTTCGCCACCACCGTAAACAGCGAGCGAAGTGATGTTGAGTGTATATGCCAGTCCCTGTATCTGCTGGTCAATCTGCAGCGCAAGTTCGCGGGTGGGAACGAGCACCAGTGTGTGAGTATGGGGGGGACGATGATAGGCAATGTCATTCATCAAAGGGAGGAGATATGCTGCTGTCTTGCCGGTGCCGGTCTGAGCACATGCTATGAGATCATTGCCGCCAAGAATGACGGGAATTGCCTTCTCCTGTATGGGTGTTGTCTCCCTGAAGCCCATGTATTCAATTGCATCCAGAATATCGGGGTCCAGGTCAAGCTCGTCAAATGTCATTTGTGTCAGTCTAATGCTGTTGGGTGCGAAAGGCTGCAAAGTTATCAAAAAAGAGCGAAACAATATTATGTGAGACAGGTTATTGGAGCAGGAGGAGGGGCCGCAGGCGGTTTCAGCAGTTCCCGCTGCCCCGGTTGATACATGTCCTCTTTTTTCCTAACTTCGTGGAATCAATACATCCGAAATGAAATCGAAAACAATTCTTACAATACTGGCTTTTCTGCTTGCCGCCGTTCAGGTCGACGGCCAGAAGCGGGGGAAGGCTTTAACCGTCACAGGAACTGTTACAGACACATTAATGGCCCCCGTGAGCGGGGTGCTGATTGTGGCTGACGGACAGAGCACCGGTGTTGTGACCGGGAAAAACGGCACTTACAAAATCAGGATCCGGCCTGATGTAAGGTCGATCGGGGCATACACGATGAACATGGGATCTGTCATGACGAAATATGACGGCAGCGGAAAGGTTGATTTTTGCCTGGACGGAACCGTTGGGATGCCCGGCTTTGAGGCGAAGTTCCCGGATGACGGGGGAACCATCGAGGTCGGCTACGGCACTGTGAAAAGAAAGAACCTTACGACCGATGTCGGTTATATTGATGCGCAGGACGACGCAAATTCATCTTACACAAATATTTATGACATGATCCAGGGGAAGGTGCCAGGAGTACAGGTGACAGGCCACAAGATCACAATCAGGGGGGTGAATTCAATCAATCTGAGCACTGATCCTCTGTTCGTGGTAGACGGGATCGTTGTAAATTCAATCGATAATATCAGTCCGCGGCAGGTTAAATCCATCTCCGTACTCAAGGGGGCGGATGCCTCCATTTATGGCTCCAGGGGTGCCGGTGGTGTAATTCTGATTACACTGCTCGGATCAAAGAGATAGGAGCTCTTCAGATCGTAAGATGACGAAGGTATAACGGTCCGGAGATAACTCTATTTGCGGACGGAATCCATAAAAAATGAAAGGCGCAGGAAGTTTTCCCTGCGCCTGTGGTTATTACTAATGCACTGAGCACCAGGCTCTGTGCCCCTTATCTGCGAGAGTTTCTGCTTTCAGAACTCTTTGAGCTGTTGCTGCTCTTTCCCTGTGAGGGAGTGCTGCCGCTGCGGCTTGAGCTGCTGCTCTGCGATCTCGCTGCCGGAGCGCTGCTGCGTCCCTGGCTGCTGCTCTGGGTCCTTGCTGCCGGAGCACTGCTGCGTCCCTGGCTGCTGCTCTGAGTCCTTGCTGCCGGAGCGCTGCTGCGTCCCTGGCTGCTGCTCTGAACAGTTGACTGGGTCCTCTGTTCTGTCGGAGCCGTGCGGCGGGTTGCTGCCTGATCAGAGGTTCCTGCCGGGGCTGTTCCTCTTCCTGCAGAGGCCGGTGTGCTCTTTACAGCACCGGTGGCTGCCCTGCGGGTCTCGTTTCCCTGGCTTACTGCCGGGCGGGATTCGCTTCTGCTCTGCACCGAGGTGGTTGACCTGCGGCTTTCACCATTCTGACCTGCTGCCGGGCTGCCGGCTGTCCTGCGGCCTTCTCCGTTCTGTACTGCGGCTTCACTGCCTGCTGACCTGCTGCCTGTGGCTGCCGCACTCCTCCTGTCGCTGCCTGTGGCGGCTTCCGGACGGGCTGAGTTGCTCCTGGTACCCTGGGTTCTGGCGTAGAGGGCCTCGCCGTCCCGCCTGGACTCAGGACGTGAGTAAGTCTGCCTGTAGGTTCCCTGTGATATACGGTGCGATACGTTCGGGGAGTAAGCCCTTACACTTCCGTAGTAATAGTCGTTGTAGTGACTCCACCTCGGCTGGTGCCAGTGACGGTAGCATGAGTAGTAGTGAGGATACCAGTGAGAGTGGTAACCGTAGTAGGCGTGCCAGTAGAATGGTCTCCAGGGGCTGTAGTAGGCCGGGTAGTAACCCCAGTACCAGTTGGAGCGCCAGATAGAGTAGTGGGGTGCGTAGATAAACCTGATCACCGGCCAGGCAGCGACTTCATAATATGTGGTAGTTACCACGGTCACATTGTCTCTGTAGACTGAATTGCCCCTGTATCCGGGATTAGGTGTCTCTGCATATATCGGTTCCACGATGTAATTCCTTCCGTAAAGAGCCTCGTCACCGATCAGCTGTATCCTTACCTCACCGTTGCGCAGCTTTTCAACCGTGAAGACTGCAACGTCCTGTGATTCGTTCCGGTCAAGAACCGAACGAAGAACGATTGTGTGATCCTCACCGTTGACGTAGTCTGATACAGTTATGTAGTCAACATAGCCGTCATTGTTCAGGTCAAGGTTGTTAATCCTGGAGTCCTCGGCGTTCAGCTCCTTCTCGAAGCCTTCGAGCGTCTCGGAATCCTGGAAAAGTTTCATTACTGCGTAGAGGTTCAGGTTGTCACCCGGGAGACCCAGGTATTCCTCAGGATTATCCTGCCTTCCGGCTAATGCCGTTGAAGCTATCAGGACTGTGAGGATCGCGGTGGAAATTAACTTTTTCATCTCTTTACGTTTTACGAAGAACTTACTCTTCGGTTACGTAAATTTCAAAAGTTGTGCCAAAAATGTAAAAAAGTGTTAACAGGCAGATCTATAGGAAAGTAGAATTTACACTGTCCCGATGCAACGGAGGAGTTCTCCGGTGAACTTTGCAGCCCGTTTGCTCATTGACTCAGGATCAGCCGGATGCCCCCCTTCATCAAAAGCTTCGCTGACACGAGGTACGGGAAACATCGCCGGGACGCTCCAGACTCCCATTTTCCACATGGTGAACTGCAGCGATGTTATGACCTGTGTCCCTCCAAAGGGGCCGTCTGAGACTGAGGAGATTGCAACCGGTTTGCCCCGCCACTCGTCGGTCAGCAGATCGATCACATTCTTCAGGCTGGCGGGGTAGCCGCCGTTGTATTCAGGGGCAATAAATATCACGCCGTCAGCCAGCCTTATCTTCGCGGCAAATTCCAGCGCTTCCGGCATTGGGTTCTCCTGCTTCTTAAGCCTCTCATCGAAGAGAGGAAAGCGGTATTCCGCCAGATCAAGGATTTCGGCTTCGGCCAGTTTATTGTCTTCCAGATACGACTTAAACCAGAGTGCCACCCGATGGCTCTTTCTTCCCTGTCTAACGCTGGGACTGATGATTGCAATCTTTTTCATATCTGCCAATATACCAATTTATTTCAATACAAGATCCCTGACGGGAGTCAGAGTTGCCGTCTGTCAGCCGTACGGAAACAACTGTTTGCAGGGATTGTAAAAATGTGTATCTTTGCACCCATTCTGGCATAAGTTAGATCTGTATAGACCGCGAATCTCACGGACAGTTTTCAGAGATCCTTTCTACCACCACTAGTTTACGCATAGACATTTTTCGCCATAAGAACATAGCCATTTTGAACAGATATCTGGTTAATGATTATTCAGCGGCATTAACCAATTAATTCATAATGGAATACAAAAAAGATCCACGAAAAAGGAACAAAAGACCCTTCAATCACGGAAAAAAAGAAACAGCGAACTTCAAAAACAGGAAAAAAAGCAGCACAAAGGAACTCCCTCCGGAGAGCTTCATCAGGAAGGCAATTCCTGCAGAGGAGACTATGTACAGGGCCGGGAGATTAATCAGCGAGCTTCCCGTTGACGGTTCGATACTGCACAATCTCAAGAGAAAAGGTTACGAGCTTCCTACTGAGATCCAGGACAAGACACTGGAAGCGATCCTCGAAGGTCGTAACCTGATCGGGCTGGCACAGACAGGAACCGGCAAAACAGGAGCGTTTCTCATACCACTGATACATAATCTGCTAAAGAAAGATGCATCCAGACATGTGCTGGTGGTCTCACCGACGCGTGAGCTGGCACTGCAGACAGACAGTGAATTCAGGAGTATCGCCAGCGGTCTGAAGCTTTACAGTACCTGCATAATAGGTGGTACAAGCGTCAGGCGTGACATTGAGAACCTGAGGAGACCGGGGCACATTATAATAGGCACTCCCGGCCGCCTGGCCGACATGGTCAGGCAGGGTGCGCTTGATCTCAGGAGATTTTCGGTACTTGTGCTGGATGAGTTTGACAGGCTTCTCGATATGGGTTTCGCACCTGAGATTGAGCGGCTGGTGGGCGGCATGAGCCGGCGCAGCCAGACAGTGCTCTTCTCGGCGACAGAAGACAAGAGCCAGCAGCGGATAATCGACGGTCTGGTAGAGAATCCCTTCATAGTGAAGGTTCGTACCGGAAACATCAGTGCGGCCAACATCGAACAGGAGATTGTAAGCGTCAAGGACGGTGAGAAGAAGATTGAAGTCCTCCTGGAAATGATGCGTGACGATTCATTCGAAAAGGTACTCGTCTTCGTCGACACCAAGCGCGGTGTCAGCAGGATTTGCCGTGATCTTCGCAGGGGCGGAATAACAGCCGATGAGATACACGGCGATAAATCACAGAACTACAGGGTAAAAGCCCTGGAATCATTCAGGAACCGCAAGATCAAGGTGCTTGTGGCCACCGACGTGGCTGCAAGAGGACTCGACATCTCGCAGGTGTCACATGTAATCAACTTCCAGCAGCCCAAGGACATGGAGAGTTACATCCACCGCATCGGCCGCACAGGCAGGGCCGGGGCAAGCGGCAGGGCAATCACATTCGTTAACTGATACCAATAATATATGGCAGGACCAAACAACAGTTACATTAAGAAGCAGAAGACGGAGAAGCGTCTGAAGAAGAGGAAAGAGAAGGAGCAGAAGAAGATGTACCGCAAGGAGAACTCTCCGGGTGGTGGGCTCGACAATATGATAGCCTATGTCGACAAGTTCGGCAACATCACCTCTGAGCCGCCGGCTGATGAGGTTGCAATTAAACCTGAGGAAGCAGAAAAGGCATCCGGCAGATAATTTCCGGATGCCCTTTAACTGAGGATGCCAGTGTCCAGTAGGCGGCAGATCAGCCCTTCTTCCACTTAATTCCGCAACCGACAGCCTTCGTGCCGGCAACTGCAACACTCTGACCATTCAGGATGCTGTTCAGTGCATCCTCGGCATACCTCTTATCCGCTGCAGCTGCATCATCGGCATTGTTGTCGATGGCACCCACATAATCCACAACCAGTTTGCCATCCTTCCATGTAAGGATATAGATGTGCGGAGTATTCGTTGCACCATATTTGCGGGCAACTTCCTGTGTCTCATCAAAAAGGTATTCGAATTTGTAGCCAAGCTTCGCCGAGGTCTCCTTCATCTTTTCGAAAGAGTCGCCGGCAGACACGGCCGGATCGTTGCTGTTGATTGCAATCACCGGGTATCCCTTGGAAGCATATTTTGCATGCAGATCCTGCAGACGCTGGTCATATTTCTTGACCACCGGGCATGTGTTGCACCAGAATGACACGATGAAACCGTCAGCATCCTTAATGCCAGCAAGGGACACAGTTTCACCCCTGACATTTTTCAGTTTAAAGTCGGAAGCAATGTCGCCTGCCTTGTACTGCGACTGTCCGTTCAGCAGACCCGTCATCATGAGGGCCGCAAGTGATATAAACAGGTATTTCTTCATAATTTATCAGTTTAAAAGTTGATTATTTGTATTTGGTTATCAGATCTCTCAGTTCTTGTTCGGTTACCTCAGAGGGGTGGAAATACTTAATTTTCTTCGGGTTATTGAAGAACAGTGTCACCGGGATATTACCCTGCCAGCCTGCATCCACCTTCTCAATCCAGCTGTTGTAGTCGAGGTTGGTCATCAACCTGACATCAGCGGTAATCTTGTTCTTTTTCAGGAAAGGTATCAGTTTGGTCTCTGTCTGGCTGGGGAAATCGAGGCTTATGAGGATGAATTTCACCCCTTTGCCCTGATATTCCCCTGAGAGTTTCTCGAAGTGAGGAAGTTCAGTGACGCACGGCGGGCACCATGTGGCCCAGAAATTCACAACATGCAGCTCATCGGCCGGACTTGCCAGGATCTTTTCAAGTTCCGGGATGCCGATTTTTTCAATCTTCTGGGCGTGTATCGTAGCCATCCCGAGAGTGACCGTTATAAAAGCTGCAAGTAATAATCTCATCGTTCAACAGTTGTTTGACTTCCCAAATTAAACAACTGCACCGGACAGATGTTCACAAATGCACGAGGTTAAAAAAACTTAACAACAGAGGCTGCAGTCCGTATCGGGTTAAAAAAAACATAACTTTAACCAAACTATTTTAACCCCTATGAAGAAACTGACAGTTTTTGCCATTCTGTTTGCATTGGCCGGAGCCAGCGGCGAACTATGGTCATGCACAACCTTCCTGATGTCGGGTAAACATACCCCTGACGGCAAACCACTGCTCTTCAAGAACCGTGATACCGGAACACTTGACAACGCACTGGTTTACTTTACCGACGGCAAGTACGATTATATCGGCATTGTCGATTCGAAGATATCGTGGAAGCGTGAGGTTTGGGGTGGTTTGAATTCCACCGGATTTGCAATCATGAACACAGCCGCCTATAACAATAACACAGGTGACACCACGAAGCTGGCTGACCGTGAGGGCGAGGTGATGAAGATGGCGCTTGCCACCTGTGCCACGCTGGCCGATTTCGAGAAGATGCTTACCGACATGCCTAAACCGACCGGTGTGGATGCCAACTTCGGAGTGATCGATGCGCAGGGCGGTGCCGCATACTACGAAACAGGCAACTTCGGCTTTAAAAAGATCGATGCAAATGACCCGGCGATAGCACCCTTCGGCCTGCTGATACGTACGAACCACTCCTTTACCGGCAATCCTGACGTTGGCTTCGGATATATCAGGTATGCTGCTGCCAGTGAGGCTCTCAACACAGCCCTGGCACAGAGGGAACTTGGTCCGCAGTATCTCTTCAACAACCTCTCCCGCAACCTGGGCCATTCACTCACCGGCATCAATCTCCGCGAGAATCTGCCGGCCAGTGCAGCCGATGCAACATTCACCTACTTCGAGGACTACATTCCTCGCCCTTCAACGGCATCTGTGATGCTGGTGGTAGGAGCCGCAAAGGGTGAAGACCCTGCAAATGCAATGATGTGGACCCTCACGGGTTTCCCGCTCACAACCGTTGCCGTTCCGCTATGGGTCAGCGCAGGGAAGGAGATGCCGGCAGTGGTGAGCATGAAGGAGAACATGCACTCACCCCTCTGCGATGCGGGGATGACACTCAAAAGTCAGCTCTTTCCCATAAAGAGGGGCTCGGGCCCGAAATACCTGAACGTTGCCATGCTTCTTAACCGTGAGAACACCGGCATACTTCAGAAACTGGAACCCGTGGAGAACGAGATATTCAGCAAGACAGCACAGATAGTTGCCACCTTGCCGCATAAGGGCAAGCAACAGAAGGATATTATTCTTGAGCACTATAAATGGCTTGACAGCTATATAACACAGTCTTACAAAGAGTTATTCGGAATCGATGTGAAATAACAGTTTTCCCGAAAAATAATTTCCAGGATGAATATGATAAAATTACCTGCGATGGGAGGCATGATGCTTCTTGTCGCTACACTGCTGATGGTACCGGCACCGGTGAGAGCCATTGAAAAGTACAGTGATCCTGCGGCTGTGAACCGCAGGATAGAGCAGCTCCGCCAGGCGAACAGCTCACTTGTAAAAGTGCAGAAGATGGCAGTAACCCCCGGCGGAAGGGAGATGCTGATGATTGAGATAGGGAGCAGGGGTACTTCAGTGCCGGCGGTGCTTGTCGGAGCCAATATGTCCGGTCTCAATCCCCTTGCCACAGAGGCAGCCCTTGAGCTGGCCTCACGCATTGTCAGAGAATCTGAACTGAATTCACAACTGACGTGGTACATCGTGCCGATGGGCAATCCTGATGCATATGCGCGATATTTCACCAGGCCTCTCTGGTCCGATCCGGGTAATGCAAGGCCTTTCAATGATGATACGGACGATCAGACTGACGAGGACGGTTACAACGATCTCGACGGCAACGGCATCATAACACAGATGAGGGTTAAGGCTCACGACGGGACCTGGATCCCGGTTGATGGCGAGCCGCGCCTGATGCGCAAGGCTGATGCCTCCAAAGGTGAAAAGGGGATCTATAAGCTTTATACCGAGGGGATCGATGACGACGGTGACGGCCAGTACAATGAGGATGTCGCCGGCGGTACAAACGTCAATGTCAACTTCCCGCATCTCTTTAAAAACTTCGGCAGGCGCAGCGGCCTCTATCCCGGTTCGGAGCCCGAGTCGGCAGCACTGCTTAAATTCGCCTTTGCGCACCCGGAGATAGCAATGGTACTCTCATTCGGCCAGACCAACTACCTCCTTTCGCCCCCGCAGGGTGGCAGAAAAGGATCGGTTGACACCGAGAATATCCGCGTTCCGCGGGAGATAGGCACCGCGATGGGGATCGACGTCTCACGCTCATACTCAATGGCTGAGATCATTGAGATCGTGCAGCCCATGATGCCGCCCGGAATGCAGGCTGACGAGAGCATGATAGCCAGTTTCCTGGGCCTCGGAGCAGTGGTTAACCCTCTGCCGGAAGATATGACATTCTATAACGAGATCTCATCGGATTACAAGGAGTTCCTGAAGAAGAAGGGTGTCACGGCCGAGCGCTTTGACCCGGCTCAGCCTGAAGACGGCGCGTTTGAGATGTGGGCTTATTACCACCTCGGCCTGCCGGTCTTCACCATGGATTTCTGGGGCTTGCCCAAACCGAAGGAGGAGAAAAAGGAGGGAAGCGGAATCACCACTGAATCCCTTGGCAAGATGACCTCCGACGAGTTTGTGGCCCTGGGCGAGGAAAAGATCGCAGCATTCCTGAAGGAGAGCGGCGCCCCGGCACAGTTCACCGCACAGTCGCTCATTAAGATGGTACAGGGGGGACAGATGAAGCCGGCTCAGATGGCCGAGATGATGAAGAGAATGCCACCTAAAAAGACCGACGAGAAGAAGGGAGACCCGAAGGAGACTGCACAGCTCGCCTTCTCTGACACATGGCTTGACGGCCGCGGCTTCACGCCGTGGAAGAGCTACAGGCATCCCACCCTGGGTGAGGTTGAGATAGGTGGTTTTGCCCCGTTCACTGACAACACACCCCCTGAAACCATGGTCGATTCACTGCTGAAGCTTCAGCTTCCGTATGTTTCTGAGCTGGTAAAGAGGCTGCCCAAACTGTCGCTGGCTGAGGTGAAGATCACTGAGAAAGGAGGCGGGGTCAGCCAGATCGAAGCATGGGTGACCAACGAGGGCTTCCTCTCCTTCCCGATAGCAATGGGCAAGAGAAACAAGGTTCCGGCACCGGCAATCATGACTCTCGAGGGAGAGGGCATTGAGATTCTTTCCGGAAAGAAGCGAACCCCGGTGGGCGAGGTTGGAGGAATGAAGTCGGTACGCTATGTCTGGCTCGTCAGGAGCCCGAAGAAAGGGGCCCTGACTCTCAGGCTGGAGTCGAAACAGGCAGGTAATGACAGTGAAACGACAAACATCGGAGGGTAGAGCCATGGAAAGAAAAAGAGTATTTATGACATTGGCATTGATGGCGCTTGCCGTCATGCTAGCCCGGGCGCAGGAGGTGAAGG
>JAEYZD010000079.1 GCA_023430725.1 Bacteroidota bacterium
TGACAACCGTGCCTCAGTAAAACCGGTCTCTGACCGGAGGCCGGGTGACGGGAAGGAGATAAAAGAAATATTCGTGGTTGTGGAGGAGATGCCCCGTTTCCCGGGCGGAGACCAGGCCCTTTTCAATCATGTGTATGAAAATGTGAAATATCCGCCGGAAGCAAAAGCCCAGGGGATCCAGGGAAGCGTCATACTCCGTTTCGTCATCACTGCTGAAGGCAAAGTGGCAGATGTTACAATTGTCAGAGGCGTTCATCCGCTCCTCGATGAGGAGGCCGTCAGAGTGATGAACACTGTTCCCGACTGGACGCCCGGCAGGCAGGGAGGGCGGCCGGTTGATGTCTGGTATTCAGTCCCGATTAATTTTGCACTCAAATAGAACACTGATAATTCAAGGTGATCTGACGTGTCTGCCATTACCTGATCCGGGAGGGAAAACCCCTCCCGGATTCATTTTGGGCGGGGCGGGGTAAGGATCAGATACCCGTGTATTACAATTCTTTAACCGCTACGCGGTTATCTCAGACAGATCACCCTGTGCCCTCCTTCTTCCCGCTGTGCGGTTATCTCAGACAGATCACCCTGTGCCCTCCTTCTTACCGCTGTGCGGTTATCACAGACAGATCACCCTGTGCCCCGCGTCATATTTACCACTATGCAGTAAATTTTTTAAGAAATATTTGCATTTTCAAAAATCACGTTTTATCTTTGACCGACCGTTCAGTCAAAAAACGGTTTTTAAAGGGTGTTTTATTGAATGAACATTTAATCAAAAAACCATGTCACCGAGATCATCCCGGAAATTCGAGGAGATGAGGGAGGAGAAAAAGACCCTCATAATGGATGCAGCCCTTGAACATTTCTCAAATGAGGGGTTCCATGCCACAACCATTACCCATATTGCCAGGCATGCTGGCATATCAAAAGGGCTCATGTACAATTACTTCAAAAGCAAGGATGACCTGCTCGAAGCCATTATCAACAGGTCGCTGACTGAGATTTATGGCACATTCAACCCTGATCACGACAGTCAGCTGACGCCGGAGGAGTTCGAGCTGTTCATCCGCCAGGTCTTCAGTCTCTTCCGCGAAAAGAGGCAGTCGTGGAAACTGCTCTTCAGAATAATGATGCAGCAGGGGGTATACGAAAACCTCCTGAGTGAGGATAAGATGCCGATTTCGGTCTCAGGTAAGCCTCTGCGCGAGTTCTCGGAGAACATGATAATGCTCCTTGCAGACTATTTCGCCAGGAAAAAGGGTACTGCGGGCCAGGGTTATGAACCTGAAACAGAAATGCTGATGTTCATCAATACAATAAAGGGTTTTGCCATGACATATCTCTTTGCTGATGAACATTACCAGGGCGAGTACTATGAAAAGATGATAGACGCTTTAATCTATAGATACAAATGAATATGAATGTGAAAAAGATGATGATGCTGATGACGGCGCTGATCATGCTGTCTGCCTGGCTTCCTGTCTCCGCCCAGCAGCTGACGGCAAAGGAGATAGTTACCAAAGCCGATGAGAAATTCAACGGCGAGATGTCAGGCTACAGCGTTATGAGCATGACAATCGTCAGGCCCTCATGGGAGAGGACCGTGGAGTTCAAATCATGGTCGCTTGAAGACGATTATGCGCTTACTCTGATCACCGCCCCGGCACGCGAAAAAGGGCAGACTTTCCTAAAGCGCGGTACAGGAATGTGGAGCTGGAACCCGGCAATCAACAGGCTGATAAAGCTTCCCCCTTCAATGATGTCACAGGGGTGGATGGGTTCCGACTACACAAACGATGATATTCTCAGGGAATCATCAGTTACAGAAGATTATACACATTCCCTTGAGGGAGAAGAAGATATTGACGGGAGAAGCTGCTACAGGATCAGGCTTCTTGCAAAAGAGGATGCCGGCGTTTTATGGGGACACCAGTTGTGGTGGGTTGATAAAAAGGAATTCATTGTCCTTAAAGCCGAATTATATGATGAGGACGGATACCTGGTCCGCACTGAGAAAGGCACTGATCTGAAAACGATGGACGGGAGATTCATCCCTTCCACAATTGAACTGGTGCCGGCAGAAGAACCCGGCCGCAAGACCGTGCTGAAGATCCTAGAGATAAAATTCAATGTCAGACTCGAGGAGAGCTTCTTTTCCCAGCAGAACATGAAAACAATCAGATAACGGCACTTATATAATGAAAGGGCTTGACTAATGAAAGATTATCAGCTCGCATGGAAGAACCTCTGGCGGAACAGGAAAAGGACGCTTATCACGGCGGCATCGGTATTTTTTGCCGTATTCCTGGCGCTGATCATGAGATCGTTCCAGCTGGGCACATACCAGAAGCTTTACAGTGACGTCATTGAATCCTATTCGGGATACCTTCAGCTGCAAAACGCTGAATATCTTGATGAACCCGGTCTTGACAACAGCTTTGTCGTGGACGAATCCCTGATAGCCCGGCTGGACTCAGATCCGGAGGTTACCTCTGTCATTCCGAGGCTTGAGTCATTTGCCCTGGCAGCGGCGGGAAGCCGCACGCAGGGGGTCATGGTGATAGGAATGGATCCAGGGAAAGAGCATGAAGGTCTTAATCTGAGGAACCGTATGGTCAGATACAAGCTTACACCCGATGCGGTGAATGCACTTAAGGCAGAAGCCATCCCGGCACGCAGCATCAGGCTGCTGGATATGCTCATCAACGAATCATACACCAATGAAGAGAAGTTGCTTCTTGATCTCGGGCTGAGCCCGGGCGACTCTGCTGCTTACCTTCCCCTGCTTCGGAAGCACGCTTCTTTCAGCAACGGCTACCTGAGCCAGACAGATACAGCCGCCGCAATTATCGGAAGCGGCCTCTCAGAGTACCTTCAGGCAGGAGTCGGTGACACGCTCGTGCTTATGGGTCAGGGGTATCACGGCACATCTGCCGCCGGACTGTTTGTTGTCAAGGGAGTAGTGAGTCTGCCCACGCCAGACATCGACAATATATTCGTTTACCTGCCCATCGAAGCTGCCCGCTGGC
Source organism: Bacteroidota bacterium (assembly GCA_023430725.1). Classification (GTDB taxonomy): domain Bacteria; phylum Bacteroidota; class Bacteroidia; order Bacteroidales; family VadinHA17; genus SR-FBR-E99. The sequence continues at coordinate 3,027 of JAEYZD010000079.1, forward strand.
TCTATGCAGCACCCGGGATGGCCACCTCAGCCATAGTAAATATCCGTAACAGCGAAGAGAGGGAGCTCTTCAAAACCCAGGAGAGGCTCAACGCGGCCACCGGGGAGGATCTGAAGGTCAGAAACTGGAAGGAGCTCAACGCCCTTCTCCTGAACCAGATGGAGGCAGACAACAAAAGCGGGGCTATCATGCTCGGCATTCTCTACCTGGTTATAGCCTTCGGAGTCTTCGGCACCGTGCTCATGATGCTTGCCGAGCGTCGCCGCGAATTCGGGATGCTCGTATCAATAGGAATGCAGAAGCACAAACTTGCCAAAGTGGTCTCCCTGGAGATGCTTATGATAGGACTGCTGGGAGTGCTGGCAGGAGTTGCCGCATCGCTGCCGCTTGTCTACTACGGTAATGCCAGGCCTCTGCGCTTCAGGGGGGAGATGGCAAAGATGTACGAGGACTACGGGTTTGAAGCCGTGATGCCGATGCTGCAACCTGACAGCTATTACCTCTGGCAGGTGGTGATCGTTCTGCTCATCATCGCAGTTGCCGTAGCCTTCAGTGTAAGGAAGATATTCAAGCTTAATGTCATAAACGCTCTCAGAGCCTAAAAGGTCAGGACCATGATCACATCCTTAGCATGGAAGAATGTCTGGCGTAACAAAACCAGGAGTCTAACGGTCATCGCAGCCGTGACTGTAGGTGTTTTTGCCGGGGTCTTTTCAATGGCGGCAATCAACAGCTCAATCGTTCAGCGTATTAATGCAGCAGTCAATGAGGAGCTGTCGCATATTCAGGTGAACAACAAGGAGTTCAGGAGCAGCGGTGACCTGCTTGACTTTATAAGTGATCCCGGGGCCGTTAAAAGCCTTATGGAACAAACCGAAGGGGTGACTTCAGTAACCGGCAGGATCATTGTAAGGGGTATGGCCTCCACTTCGGCCGTAAGCTCGGCTGTTGAAATCAACGGAATAGACATTGAAAAGGAACAGGAGATGTTTTCCCTATCAGGCCGGCTTATACCCGGGACGGGTAGCTATTTCGCGGCTGACACAAGGCTGAACAGCGTCTTCATAGGCGAGAAGCTGGCACGGGAGCTGAATATCATCCGCTACATCCTTACACCGGAAGCACTGCAAAAGCTGTCTGACGAAGGTCTGCCGTCAACCGTGACCGAAAAGCTCCGGGATATCGAAGGAGAAAGGTTTACGACGGAGAAGAAGCTGTCCAAGGCCCTGACAGGGCTGCTCTCACCAAAGGAGCTCAAGAGCTACAGCCTGGCTGTCAAGGAGGCCGCATGGTCTTACCGCGAGGGATCGAGGATAATTCTCAACTTCCTTGATACCAATGGCAACCAGACCGGCGCAGCCTTCAGGATCAGCGGAATCTTCCGCACCAACAACGACCTGTTCGAAGCCCTTTCAGTCTTTGTCCCGGAAACCGAACTCCGGGAACTGACAGGTCTGAATGAGGGGCAGTATCACCGGATCATTGCAAGGCTCAGCGACAATGATCTTACCGGCAGTGTGACACCCGTCATAAAGGAGGCTCTGCCGGAGCTGGAAGTGCTGAGCTGGAAGGAGATCCAGACAGACCTCGCCATGATAACCGACTACATAAACCAGATTTACGGGATGTTCATGGTTATCATTCTCGCTGCCCTTGCATTCGGCATTGTCAACACGATGCTCATGTCTGTCCTCGAGAGAACGCGTGAGCTCGGAATGCTCTCGGCCATAGGGATGAACCGCCGCCGGATTTTTGTGATGATAATGCTTGAATCAATATTTCTTTCCATCGTTGGCGGTTTTGCCGGGATGGCCATCAGCGCCGCCGTAATCGGTATTACCGGAAAGACAGGGATCAACCTGGTCAAGTACGCGGAAGGGATGGAAGCCTTTGGCTACTCTGCCAATCTCTATCCCACAATAGGATTGGATTTCTTTGTCATGCTGACCGTGATGATCGTCATCACCGGGATACTGTCAGCAATTTACCCGGCGCGAAAGGCTTTGCAGCTGAACCCCGTGGAAGCATTAAGAGGAGAATAACGATAAAAACACAATACAATGAAAGTAGTTGAAATCAACGATGTCTGCAAGACCTATCATGATACAGAGGTTGAGGTAAAGGCTGTCAACGGAGTGACACTCAGTTTTGAAAAGGGTGATTTTGCAGTGATAGTCGGACCGTCAGGATCCGGCAAGACAACACTTTTGAACCTCATCGGCGGGCTTGACCAGCCCACGGCCGGAGAGATAATCGTTGCCGGGTACCGTCTCTCGGAGCTGAAGCCGTCAGAGCTGATAGATTTCAGGATGGAGCATGTAGGTTTCGTTTTCCAGTCGTATAACCTGATACCGGTACTCACCGCCTCGGAGAATGTGGGATTCATCCTGAACCTGCAGAAGTGGCCGAAGGAGAAGCGGCAGGCTCGCACCGAGGAGATGCTCGCCTCCGTGGGGCTGTCGGACCGTCGCAACAGCCGGCCTTCACAGCTTTCCGGCGGCCAGCAGCAGAGGGTTGCAGTAGCCCGCGCCCTGGCACCGCGTCCGGAGTTCATACTGGCTGACGAACCCACTGCCAACCTCGACACAAAATCTGCTGAATCACTTCTTGACATCATGGAGAAGCTCAACCGCGACGAGGAGATGACATTCATCTTTTCAACGCATGATGCGAGGGTCATGAAGCGTGCACGCCGCGTCATTACACTTGAAGACGGGAAAGTTGTCTCAGATATAAGGACAAATCATAATTCATGAACCGCATTATCCTTTCGGTATTCCTTGTATTGGTTTTAACTGTCTCAGTCAGGGCGCAGGAGCCCGTGACCGGCACTCAGAAAGAGGACAATGGCACACAGGGTAAGGAGTGGATCTCTGCAGGGGGATATGCCACCTGGCTGCATACCGCCATGTTCGAAGATCCGGCAGATGACTGGGTAAACAGCAGCATGCTTCATAACCGGCTCAATTTCAAGGCTTATGCCGGAAGCAGCACAACCTTCGCCCTGGAGATAAGGAACCGGTTCGTCACCGGTGACATGGTCCGGCTTGACCCGACATATGTTCCGGGCCTTTCAGCTGATCCCGGCTGGGCTGACCTCTCATGGAACATCTCCAAAGGCAACTCATACGTTCTGAACATGATGATCGACAGGGCTTATGTTGACTTCACTGCAGGCAGCCTGCAGGTGCGTGCAGGCCGTCAGCGCATCAACTGGAGCCAGGCCCTGATATGGAACCCCAATGACATTTTCAACACCTATTCCTTTTTTGACTTCGATTATGCAGAGAGACCGGGCAGCGATGCCCTCCGGCTGACCTGGTCTACAGGCCCCGCATCTGCGGTGGAGGCTGCCGTGAAGGTTGACGGCGTCAACCGCATCACCGCTGCAGCCCTGGGACGGTTCAGTCTGCCGAACACTGACCTGCAGATCCTGGCCGGGGTGACCGACGATGAATACTTCACAGCCGGCACCGGGTTCTCGGGAGCTATCGGCTCGGTATCGGTAAGGGGTGAGGCCACGTTTTTCGCTCCGTTCACCGGTGCCGGAGGAGAAGAGAACAACTTCACCGCCACCCTGGGCATTGATAAGGCTTTCTCCGACAAGGTGACCACACTGGTACAGGCAATGTACTCAAGCAATCCCGTTGACCTGAACGGTTTCACGGAGCTCTACGGGGGCGGGCTTACAGCCAGGCAACTGGCATTTTCAGAATTCAGCGCCGCCGCCCAGGTTGGGTGGACTCCTGTACCGCTGCTGAGCATTTCACTTTCAGCAATATGGTTCCCTGACCTTGACGGCTTCTATGCCGGCCCATCCCTTGACTTCTCCCTTGCAGAAAACACTGACTTCTCCCTTGTGTGGCAGCATTTCAACAGCACTATTGCGGGCCTGGAAACGGAGCTGAACCTGGGGTTCCTGAGAATCAGGCATAGTTTCTGAAATTTTCATACTTTTACGGATCAAAACCGCAGGTATGTCACTCGTCCATGAACTTGAGAAATCCGGAAACTGGTTATTCAGAAGAAGAAGCTGGTTGCCGATGATAATACTTATTCCCGCGGCTGCATACCTCTTCATCGCCAATCGCAGTGTAATATACTTCAACTACACCTGGGAGATAGCGTGCATTCTGGTGTCAGTTGCAGGGGAACTCCTCAGGTCCTATACAGTGGGACACGTACCGCGCAACACTTCAGGTCGCAATGTAATTGAACAGCTTGCAGATGTCCTTAACACCACAGGCCTCTATTCCGTTGTGCGTCATCCCCTTTATATCGGCAATTTCCTTATGTGGCTGGGGCCCGTGTTATTCCTGAGATCGGTATGGTGGGTGATAATCTTCATCCTGGCCTACTGGCTCTACTATGAGCGAATCATCTTTGCCGAGGAGCAATACCTGCGCCGCAAGTTCGGAGAGGTTTATGATACATGGGCTTTCCGCGTAAAAGCAGTTATCCCCTCTTTCAGGCACTATGTAAGTTCTTCGTTGCCCTTCTCTTTCAGGAATGTCCTGAAGCGCGAGTATAACAGCATTTCAAATATTTTCGTGGCTTTCGCCTTCCTCGATCTCTGCCGCAACATCTCGGTCACCGGCAGGTTCTATCTTGAGCCGATGTATATGACCCTCCTCGTGGCTGCCCTTATATTCTGGGCTATAATCAGATACATGGTGAAGAGGACCAGATTCCTGTATGTTGACGGAAGGTAAACCGCGGGTACGTAATTTTACCGGTCCCTGGCTCCCATGAACAGCATTATGTAATAGATCAGCGTGGCAAGTGATCCAAGGGCTGCTATCACGTAGGTGTAGGCTGCCCATTTAAGTGCATCCTGTGCCTTGTCATGTGTTCCCGAAGATGTAATTCCCGCATTTGCAAGCCATGCCAGCGCGCGCTTCGATGCATTTATCTCCACCGGAAGTGTGATGATACTGAACAGTGTAGTGATTGCAAACAGGACGATACCGACAAGAAGTATCTCCGGTCTCGAGTTGAGAAGCACCAGCCCTGCTATAAGCACCCACTGTATCCAGTTGGAGGCGAAACTTACAACCGGAGCCAGCTTCGATCGCATTCCCAGCCATGCATATGACTGCGCGTGCTGCAACGCATGTCCCGTCTCGTGGGCCGCAACGGCAGCAGCAGCAACACTGGCACCTGAATAGACAGTGCTGCTAAGGTTGATTGTCTTTTTGAGAGGATTGTAGTGGTCAGTGAGCTCACCTGCAACACTGTGCACCGTTACGTCAGTGACGCCGCTGTCGCGAAGCATCTTCTCGGCCACATCACGACCGGTCATTCCCGATGCGATAGGCACCTTTGAGTAGGTCCTGAATTTCGATTTGAGCCTGGCGCTGACAACCCAGCTCAGTATCATGAAGACTATGAATATAATCCAGTATGCACCGTTGTGTAAGAACATTGTTTCCATTTGTCCCGAGTAATTTATGTTTCCAATAACTTTAACAAAACACCTGCCATTAGCCTTAAGTTCTGAAAAGAGGTCATTTTGTCATGCCGATTCAGCTTATCTTTGTGGGGTATGTTAAAGAGCGCCTCAAAGATATTATCTTTTTTGCTTCTCATACCTGTATGGTTCTACAGGTGGTTTATCTCACCGTGGACACCGCCGTCGTGCAGGCATGTGCCAACCTGTTCACAGTATGCAATTGATGCCGTCAGGAGGCACGGTCCGTTAACCGGGTTTGTCATTTCAACGGACAGGATACTGCGGTGCAGGCCCGGCGGGACACACGGCTACGATCCCGTTCCGGGGTTCATCTTCAGGAGATACCGCCCGGAAGGCATGTCACCACGCCGCCCTCAGCGCTGCAACAGACTTAAGGAGAGAGACTAGAAAGAGAGTTTTTCCCTGAGCATCTTGTATCCTGCACGGCTCACCGGGATCTTTTCGCCGGATTTGAGCACTGCGACGTAGTTATCCTTGCTGTATGGCTCGAGCCGGTTGATGTGCTCCACATTCACTATGTATGACCTGTGCACCCTCATGAAGAGTGTCGGCGGAAGGTGATCCTCATAGTACTTCATGGTCTTGGGCTTGAGGGCCTTCCCTTCATTGTAATAGATCATAACGTAGTCATCCTCAGCTGCGAAGTATGATACATTGTTGAGTGGAATGATCTTTATGCCTGCCCCTTTCCTGAAGACTATCCGGGTGAGGTATCCCTCTGCCTCCGAAGCTGCAGTAACCAGTTTGTCAATGTTGTCATGTTCAGGGGTCTCCTTCTCCAGGCGGCTCACTGCCTTGGCGAGGGCATCATCAAAACGCTCCTTTGAGAATGGCTTGAGGAGATAATCAACAGCGTTCAGTTCAAATGCCCTGATTGCATACTGGTCAAATGCAGTGGTAAAGATCACCTCTGGTTTTTCATCAATTACCTCGAGCAGCTCGAAACCGGTCAGCTTCGGCATCTGTATGTCGAGGAATATCAGGTCCGGGTGCTTCTCCTTAATCTCCCGTGCACCGCAGAATCCGTCGCCGCACTCTCCGATAACCTCTATTTCAGGATGATCTGACAGCATGAACCTGATCAGTTCCCGTGCCGGGGCCTCATCTTCGATTATCAGTGCTCTGATTTTATCCATGACTTTTTAATTCTGTGATTCATGACTTGCGGAACGGGAATCTCACCACCACAGTGAAGCTGTCATCTCCTCTGTTCACTGTAAGATCTGCTTCGTTGCCGAAGAATAGCTCCAGCCTGCTGCTGACGTTCTTGAGCCCTATTCCTGCTCCCTTTTTAGTTACGACTGATTCGGTGTCGACGTTGTTTGCAACGGTGATCACAACCGTCTCATTCTCCTTCCTGGCAGTGGTTTTTATTGTAACCTCTTCGGTTGATTCGTAAACCCCGTGTTTTACCGCATTCTCATAAAGAGGCTGAAGCAGCATTCCGGGCATCAGAGCCTGGAGGCATTCGGGGCTGATGTCTTCCTCTATCGTCAGTCTTTCGCCGAAGCGAACCTTTTCAATCTGAAGATAAAGTCTCAGGCTCTCCATCTCATTCCCCAGGGTGACCGGCTGTTCATTCCTGGATGAGAGGGAATATCTCATGAAGTCAGAAAGCTTCACAATCATATCCCTTGCTTTCAGAGGATTGGTGACAGTGAGCGAGCTGACTGAGTTGAGGCTGTTGAAAAGAAAGTGAGGATTGATCTGTGACCTTAGCATCTTCAGCTCGCCTTCGCGAACCTGTGACTCAAGCTGCGACTGCCTGGCTGCCTTTTCCGCCAGCCGTGTCGCACTGAGGAAGAGGTAATAGACCAAAATAATCATGAAGAATAACAGTGTGCCGGCAGTTGCCCTGAAGGCAAGGACTGAGTGCCAGAAGATGTCGTAATCAATCTTCTCGGCAACCATTGCCCTTACCAGCACTCTTGAGCCAAGCATCCATACAGTCAGTGTGAATGAACCTGTCAGAAGAACATTGAATATTGAAGTATAGATCTGGTTGTCATCTCTCAGCAGGTACCTTACGGGAAACCATATGGCCAGCCCAAGAAGTCCGAAAATAATCATGGAAGCCAGTCCGTCGGCAATTGCAACCTCGGTCCGGCTTCCATACCCGAAATGGATAAGAAGTGACTGGCCTGCTGCCAATCCAAGCCAGGCCAGCCACCACACAAGCAGCCTCGTTCTGTTCTCCAGTAACGGATGCTTCATATTCTACTTGTAACTTTTGATCTCTCCCCCTCCGAAGATAACGGTACCTCTGATAATCAGTGATCTTGTATTGTCCCTGATCACGTCTCCCCTCAGTTTCCTGCTGTCTGAAAATCCCCCCAGTATCGGGGTGATTTCAAGAATCACGTTCCAGTTGTCAGGCACAATGATCGTTGTTCCGCCAAAGATACATGTAATTTCAATCACATTATCGCCCGGCGCAAGGGATGACCTGGTAAGGTCTACCTCGCCACCGCCAAAGATTGAAGTGATCTTGCCTCCCTGGAAGTTATCAGTGACGACCTGTCTTTCGGCGCCGCTGAAGATATTGACGTTGTCAATGTAGTCAGCCCTGTTGGTTCCTGAAAAATCAAGTTTTTTCACTATTTTTTTTGAATTGATGAGGAGCACCACACCCACAACAATGAAGAGTGCCGGCCAGAAGAAGTTGAATGACCTGAAGAAATCAGTAAAGAGCTCAGGGATCAGGAAGAATCCTCCGACTGATATCAGTACTATTCCGGGAGTCTTATTGTCTGAACCGACCATTGTGATGACCCCGATGACAATCAGGAGCATCTGCCAGCTGAAGATAATGTCGTCAATGAAGTAGTCAAGCGGTTCCGGCAGTACGGATGATTTCTTGACGATGAGGATCAGTCCTGCGATGATCAGAAGTATCCCAATGAGAAACCTGTTCGAGGTTTCCGGGTTCCTTCCCGGTTTTTTCAGTTCGTTTTCCATTGTCTTGTTATTAGATTGGTTCTGTTAATTGTATTTTTTGGTGATTGGTTTCAGTATGAATGCCACGCCCGCCAGCACGAGTACAGCCGGCCAGTATATTTTCTCATATGTTTCTGTAAGATGTATGGTCATCTCGGGCATCAGGAACCAGAATCCAATTGCAAACAGTACAACAGCTGATACCAGTTCGAGGCTTATCAGTGACCATATTCCGAAGAATATGAGCAGCATCTGCCAGGTAAAGTATTCAGGGATATCACCCATCCTCAGAAGGTCAAGCTTGGCAACGAGCATCATCAGTCCCAGTGCTATAAGGAACTTTGCTATACCTGCAAACGGATTACCGTGTTTCTCTTTCATAGCGTAAGCATTGATTTACGGCTCAAAATTATAATGTCTGCCAAACCTGTAATACTCATTTCCGGCAGGGGGCGGATATACATCGGTGAACAGCGAACCGAACAGGCAATGTTACTTTTTTGTTCATAATTTTTTTTATTGGAAGAGGATTCATAATTTTGCAGACCGAAAAAAAGGGAGATGCCCGGATTGTATTCCATACCTTTGGCCGGACTTAAGGAAGCCAGATATACCTATGAATTCAGTATAGGGGACGACTTCTTTGAAGCCTTCGATGGATCAGAGATTAAGAGGGGAGAGTTCACTGCGGTTGTGGGGCTTCAGAAATGTTCCACCCATCTTGAGCTTGAAATCGTGATCAACGGTCGTGCCGAGGTGATGTGTGACAGGTGCCTTGAAACCTTTTATATGCCTCTGTCGTCAGTCAACAGGCTTTTCGTAAGGCAGGGAAAGGAGTGGGAGGAAGCTGATCCGGACATGATTACGATGCCGCTGGATGAACATGAAATAGATCTGAGTCAGTTTTTCTATGAATATATCCACCTGGCATTACCTTTGAAGCGTACTCATCCTGATGACGGTGATGGCAACAGTACCTGCGATCCCGACATGATCAGGAAGCTGAATGATCATCTTCTTCACGGGGAGGCTGAGCCCGATCCGCGGTGGGATGGTCTTAAAAAACTGACTGGAAACAATTAAATCAATTCATTACTGCGATGCCAAATCCAAAACACAGACACTCCAGCACCAGGAGAGACAAGAGAAGGACACACTACAAGGCTGTTGCTCCTACAGTAGCAGCATGTTCCAACTGCGGATCAGCCCATCTCTATCACAGGGTATGTCCGGAGTGCGGTTACTACAGAGGCAAGATTGCTGTCGAGAAAAAGACAACAGCCTGACAGGCTCACCGTTCGAACCTGCTGAACGATGAAGATAGGTCTTGATGCAATGGGAGGCGATTATGCCCCCGATGCTGTCGTTGAGGGGGCTGTTGATGCTCTCGGACAGCTGCCGTCAGGAGACCGTATTGTAATTATTGGCGATAACGGTCGTATTAGGGGTAAGCTCGCATCGATGGGCGTTGAGCCTTCGTGCTTTGATGTAATGCCAACCACCCAGGTGATAGAGATGTCAGATCACCCGGCAAAGGCCTTCTCCCAGAAACGGGATTCGTCAATTGCTGTCGGATACGGCATGCTCAAGAGCGGTCTCATTGACGGATTTGCAAGTGCCGGAAACACAGGCGCCATGATGGTTGGTGCCAGTTATACGGTGAATGTGATTCCAGGAGTCTTCAGGCCTGCTCTGGCGGCACTCATTCCCAATGTGAACGGTAAAGCATCAATCATCCTTGATGTGGGCATCAATCCTGACAGCAAGCCTGATGTCCTGCTTCAGTACGGCATGCTTGGCACTGTGTATGCAAAACATGTGCTTGGCATACATAACCCTTCTGTCGGTCTCCTCAATATCGGGGTGGAGGAAGCAAAGGGATCATCAGCGGTAAAAGCTGCGTATGAGCTCCTGAATGAAAGCAATGACATCACTTTCAGGGGAAACATCGAAGGCCATCATCTCTTTACGGACGAGATGACAGATGTGATAGTGTGTGACGGTTTTGTGGGTAACGTCGTTCTTAAGATGGCCGAAAAGTTTTATGTTGTGGCAAGATCGAGAGGCATAAAGGACAGCTTCTTTGACAGGCTCAACTTCGAAGTGGTAGGGGGTACGCCCGTTCTGGGCATAAATGAAAACGTAGTGGTCGGACACGGTATATCAAACCGTACGGCCATCATGAACATGATTCTCCAGACACGCGATGTGGTGCATGCCGATCTTGCAGGTAAGATCAAGGAAGCATTCGGAGCATGACTAAGATAAGGGCAGCAATAACGGGCATCAATGCCTGGACACCGGAGTACAGGCTCACCAACCAGGAATTATCCGCGATGGTTGAGACGAGCGACGAATGGATCATGCAGCGCGTGGGGATAAAGGAAAGACGTATCCTCAAGGGCGAAGGCCTTGGCACATCCGACCTTGGAGCACCGGCAGTAAGCGGACTGCTGGAGAAGACCGGGACACTGCCTGAAGAAGTGGACCTCCTCATCTGCGCCACAGTCACTCCTGACATGATGTTCCCGGCAACGGCAAATGTCATCTCAGACAAGGTGGGAATCAAAAACGCCTTCAGCTTCGACATGAACGCTGCCTGTTCAGGATTTCTCTTTGCGCTCCAGACAGCTGCCGCATACGTCGAAACAGGCAGGTACAAAAAGGTCATTGTGGTGGGTGCAGACAAGATGTCAGCCATCACGGACTACACGGACCGGACCACCTGCACCTTGTTTGGCGATGCCGCCGGAGCAGTTCTGCTTGAACCCACATACGAAGAGTACGGTATCATGGACTATATTTTCAAGACCGACGGCTCGGGAAGGAAATACCTGCACATGAAGGCCGGAGGTTCAGTGCGCCCTGCATCACATGATACCGTTGGCGGACGTGAACACTTTGTATACCAGGAAGGACAGTCGGTCTTCAAGTTCGCCGTCTCAAACATGGCCGACGTCGCTGCCGAGATCATGGAAAAAAACCATCTCACCTCGGATGATGTGGCATGGCTGGTACCCCACCAGGCAAATCTGAGAATTATCGATGCCACGGGCAGAAGAATGGGACTCTCCCCTGAAAAGGTGATGATAAACATTCAGAATTACGGCAACACAACCGCCGCTACAATACCCCTGGTCCTCTGGGAGTTCGAAAAGAGACTCAGGAAGGGCGACAACCTTATACTCGCTGCCTTCGGAGGAGGATTCACCTGGGGAAGCATCTGGCTCAAATGGGCCTATGACCCGGTGACGGCCTGACAGAAAACAGAGGGAGCGGAACAACCGCTCTCTTTTTTTTTTCCGATACCGGCACAATAAGTTTTTATATTTGCGTGTTTAAAACTATTAAGGGAAACGGGATAAACCATAATCACCATGGCAAAAATCATTGAGACAGACAACGGCACAGCGGTAAACCTTATAAGTCAGGGC